>CACZOG010000061.1 GCA_902782715.1 uncultured Lachnospiraceae bacterium
CGATCCTACCGCCGGATTTTATCTCAATGCCTCTTTCCATACGCATACATCCGGAAAGAGTCAATAAAACCATAACGGGTAAAATAAGTGATACGATTTTCTTTTTCATGTTTTATCCCCCTTGTTTTAAGTTACATATATATTATCCGAAACAATATGAAATAATGCAAATCTTAATCCGTTGAATAAATAAAATCACTAAACTTCGCACTTCCGCCGGTCTCTTTGGTAGAATAAATAAACAATCCGAATCTTGCTCCGCAGAAGTAGTCCAAGCGGAACGAAAGCGGGTGTTTTATTCCGAATTCATGCATCTCGCAATCTTTCTTAATAGTTTTATCTTCTGTATCTGACACTTTTGAATCGCACTCTCCCCACGAAGCCCATGCATAATCGCCTTCCTTCGAGAACGAAGCATCCATTCGTAAACGAACCGTGTTTCCGTCAATGGGAATCATGCATCTTTCTTCGCCTTCATCCTTTGAAACGATCCATGTGTTTTCCTTGGATGTAAACGTTGTGAGAACAACAAAAAGTCTGCCATCACGTCTTGTTAAACCTGCCCAGATATAATTGCCCTGGTAAATTGCAAGGCCGGCGTAATCGCCTTCTTTTAAAAGGCTACCATCAACAGTTACCGACGCAGAACATGTAGGTGCCTTAGTTCTTTGAGTAAGTACATTTCTTGCTTCGTGTATATTAACAGAAAGCTTATCTGTGGAAACAGTCAGAAAACCGTTTTCTTTATCAACATCAATCAAAGATAGCTTGGGTTCATGTGAGAACTGCCAGATACTCTTAAGACCAAAGGAACCAAACTTCGTCTTATCATATCCGTTTTCATCTTTCCAATGACAATCCTTAAAGTCATCGCTGCCATACAGAGGAGTATAATCATATTCCTCTCTTGTTGATTTCATTTTAAAATCTATGGGAACCTTATTGTCTGCACCGAAAACAGGTTTTATGCCATCCCATGTAACAGGAACAACTACGGGAATTCGTCCGATCGCTCCGCAATCCCGGAAAACAACAGACCACCGGTTACCGTCAGTATCATCCACTATTCCGCCCTGTGCAGCCCCCATCGGCGGACGGCCGAGATCATCCGATAAAACATCTCCACCCACAAATTCTCCCGTAAGCGAATCAGAGTAGAAACATGCTTCTCTTCGCATCCATTTATCAGATGCCGAATGTATCAAGAAAAGATAATAATATCCGTTTATTTTATATAAATGCGAGCCCTCAAAGCCGAGCATTTTATTGCCTTTATCACTGACAATTAGTCTGTGAAGGCCGCCCTCTTTCGGAGCACTCAGATCATCATTAAGTTCGGTTAGATAAATATCGGTATTTCCATAGGCTATGAATACTCTTCCCGAATCATCGAACAATAACGACGAATCATGATAGAAACCGTCGATCAGACTTTTATCCCATGGACCCGTGATGCTCGATGATCTGTAGAGGTAAGTTTTTCCCGTATCATTCGCAACGAAAACAATATAAAAAATACCTTTATGATACCTTAAAGAAGCGGCCCACATGCCTTTGCCGAAGATGTTTTTGTCGCCTTCCATCTTCTGCGCTTCTGTTGAATCCAAAGTATCATAAACGTATGTTAAGTGTTCCCAGTTAACCAGGTCGTAAGATCTTAATATCTCACAACCCGGAAACATATGCATAGTTGTCGTAACCATGTAGAATGTGCCATCCACACGAATTACATCAGGATCCGGAAAATCCATTCCGATTATCGGATTATGTGCCTCAATCATCCTTTTTTATTCAGTCTCCTTGTACTTGAATACCTGCTCGATATAAGCGGGTGTGGGATAAAGGTTCTTGTAAACGCTTAATTCCATGGGAGTCATTCTTGCGGTGAAATCTCTGAACAGCGTAAAATATTCAGTCAGATATACATTGTTAACGGGATAATGAGGATAAACAATCCAGGGAGGAAGAATCTGTCTTAGATCCATAAGCTCATAGTTGATAACGATCGCCTTTTTGTCGGCTGCTTCAACCTGCTTGATGTATTTTTCGATGATCTTCATGTCTTTTAAGAATTCTTTTCTGAACTTGTTATCCATCGAGAAGTTCTTTATTTCCAGAGGGTCACCCATCGGATCGATGAGCGGCAGATGATGATAAATAGAACCGTCCTCCAAATATACATCATTACATCTTTCGAGCCATAATTTACCGATTTTACAAATGGACTCATAGTCCTTGAAAGTGATATATCTCTTCATCATTCCACCTCTTTACAACATAATATCCAAAGAATGCCCTCTCACAAAGCGTTCATTTGATGTTTTACTCCCCGTTTACGTGATCATTATACCACAAATTGTCCATTTTTCAAAATTGCATCAAAAAAAGCAGTTCATCGTATCAAACGACAAACCGCTTTTTTATCATTTATTCATCATCTCCGTAAAAATCATCGGATTCTTCATCCTCGCCGAGCAGTTTAAAAAAGTCATCATTATCGCCGAAATGCTTCAAGAAATAATCGTCATCCCAGTAGTCCTGCTCATCTTTCTCATCAATGATACCGTCTCGATTGTAATCTACCATAAGATACCTCCTTTTAATGACTGATCAATAATCTTCCCAATAATCATATGCATCATCGTAATCTTCGAAATCGACTCCCCAGGCATCTTCTGCGTAATCATCGGGATCATCGTAATCCACGGGATCGAATTCCAGGTCATCGTAATCTTTATAATTTGAACTGCTTGATGTCTTTGAATACGAACTTGTTTTGCCCGATCTGCCGGAATTTGAACTGCCTGATTTACCAGAGTCCGAACTGTCTTCTGTCTTTTTCTTTTCATAAGGGTAATTGTACGTCATAACAGGCTTGTCAGCTTCCTTTTCTTTCTCGGGATAATAGTATGTCATGACGGGTTTGTCCGGATCACGTTGGTTAACACGTTCTTTTGCTTCCGCAAAGCAGGCTATGCAGTAATTCTTGCCCTCGATTTTCTTATTCTTGTGACATATATTGCAAAGGGATTCATTGTATTTGTGATTCTCGGAAAGAACCACACCGACAATGATTGCCAGAACCGCAAGGCTGATAATACCGAATATGAAGAATTTTCTTTCCTGTTTATCCATATAAGCACCTCCCGTAAACTAAAGTTAACGTTTACTGTCTGCTTAAAAATCTATGTCCTCTTTATAATATTATCGTATAAAACAATCAATTCTTACACACCTGCTTGTGCGTGTTAGGCGCTTTAATTTAACCTGCACGGCAAATTAGGCTTTCTTCCTTTTTCTTTCCTTGAACTCTTCATTCATCTCGCAGCAGATGGCATCCATAGCCATTCCGCATTCTTTTGCACCCCTCTTAGAGCGTGTGGCCGACATCATTCTGTCGATATGGAAGAAGTTTCTCTCTGTGCCGGCTTCATCGCATTCGTAGTTAACAGCTCTGTTGGAATCGATTCCGAAACGTCCGGCAACTTCGATCGCATCGATATTGGCACCAAGGAAAATGAATTCCCAACCGTATTTTTTCTTCTCTTCCTCGACCATCTTTTTCACTTTGTTAAAAGTATACTGACGGCTCGAATTCTCCATTCCGTCGGTTGTGATAACGAAGAGCGTCTTCTCAGGTCTGTCTTCCTCTCTGGCATATTTGTGAACGTTTCCGATGTGATGAATCGCTCCGCCTACTGCATCCAGTAAAGCTGTGCAGCCTTCTACGAAATACTGCTTGTCGTTCATCGGCTCAACCTTCTCGATGGGAACACGGTCATAGATCACATCCGAATTCTCGTTGAAAAGAACCACAGAGATCAAGGCCTCGCCCTCTTCCTTCTTCTGCTTCTTGATAAGGGAGTTAAAACCTCCAATCGTGTCTGACTCAAGCCCGCTCATTGAACCGCTCTTGTCTAAAATGAATACAACTTCTGTTAAACCTTTTCTCATATTTTTAATCCTCCTTTGTGTGATGTGTTTTAACTTTGTGAGCTCATTATACAAAGAAAGATATAAAAAAAGGTCGCACTGAAAGCGACCTTTAAAATTATGTGATAATGCACGGCAGACCGTATTCTTCAAGCTTAATATCAAGTTCGATCAGATCATATATTTCATACTCTATGAAATACTCAAAAATAACATCAGTAAGATCCGCAGGAGATAAAGCATAACCCGCCCTCGCAAGCAGATCCTTCGTCTGATCCAAATTAAGCCTTGCACCTATGCAAAGGCATAACGCGGTTCTTTTATCAGGATGATAGTTTTTATTTGTCTTTATCTTCGAGAACAGTTTTTTATCAATGCAGGCTTTATTATACACATCAGGTGCTTTAAGGCCTTTCTCTTTTATCAGATACATAAGGTATTCGGAATATGTATCTGCGAGATGCTTAAGACGTTCTTCAAAATCTTTAGTATAAACAATGCCATATCCATCGTCATACGGCGAACTGGCTTTAATTATTGCACCGCCGGTTTCCCTGGGAGCCGGGGCTTCGTTTTCACCACAGGGATATATATCATCTTCCGATAAACATTCTTCCTCGAAAATATCCGGTTCACTTTCTTTTAATGAACCGTGATGAGTCTCGCTCTTTGAACCCTTTTTAAATAAGCGTTCGGCAAGCGGCATTCTCTGCCGTTCGTTTCTTCTTCCTCTCGGAAGATCCGACATTCTCGAAGCATATGCAGTACCCGTCGGTGCGCCGAGCATATACTCTTCGTCCGTCTTCTTTTCTACATAGTTACTGTCTATGAAACTTTCCAGATCGTAAAGCTTGGATGATAATCCTGCAGATTCGTCATCAAACACAACGACGTAAACAGACATTTCACCGGTCAAAAGGAACGCATTGATCTCATCCAGTGCAATACGCAGACCTTCCTCTTTAGGATATCCGAACGAACCTGTTGAAATAAGGGGAAAAGCAATCGATTTAACATTATTTTCCTTAGCAAGCGAAAGGCTCTTCTTATAACACGACCTTAAAAGCCTTTCCGATTCTTCATCGCCGTTATAATGCGGGCTAACCGCATGAATAATAAACTTAGCCGAAAGATTAAATCCGGGCGTGATGAAGGCATCGCCCTCTTTAACGAAGCCGATCTTCTCTGTTCTGTATTTTAAAAGCTCATCAAAACCTGCTGCCGCATAAACCGCCGAATCACATCCTGCACCCACCGTAGGATGATTGTTTGCAGTATTAACGATGGCTTCGGTGTTCATCTTGGTTATGTCATTTCTGACTATTTTAAGGGGCATAAGTATCCTCCGTAATATACTGCGCTGTAAAAGCAGCATTACACTCCGCTATTTCTTTGTTACCGTTTATGTAATCAGCGTACAGATCCCACAGATCAGGTGCTCCGTCAGCATCGAAATTCTCGTCATCGGGAATCCACGATTTGATCAGCGCTATACGCTCTTCCTTTGTTGTATCCTTAATAAGATAAGACTTCTCTTCATTCATCTTAATCACCTATTTTATGATCTTCTTTATAAAAGAATCATCCGCTTCCTTAAATTTCTTTTTTATCTGCTTAATGATCCGCTCTTTAGACTCTTCGGGAGACTCCTTGTAAGCCGAAGTTACATGCTTATATCCGTAAATCTGCTCGGGCTTCGCATATATCGCAACATCCCATCCGTATTCTTCGCCGTGTTTATTGACTCTCTTCTTAAAATCACGCATGCAAAGATATGTCATCATCTGAAGGTCAGCCATTGTTCCTTCGAAATTTTTAAGACCGCCTTTTCCAAAGCCTGCTGCCGTCTTAATCTCATACGAAAAAAGTCTCGTATCATCTTCGAACAGATCCATTATCTTCTTCTGTCTTACATTAGCTTTCCCGTCATCCCAGAGCGAATCGAAATCATATCCGTCACGACGCATGTTGGCAAAATACGGAAACCATTTCTTCGAAACAAAACCAGCCTTCTTTCCGAAGAACTTACCATATGCGATCTTTCCCTCTCTGGCTATTACTGCTCTCCACTCCCATGGGTCTTTGGATGCATCTCCTGCCCACCAGTATTCGGGATCCGTATGTTCTTCAACGGAGAATCCGGGAATTCCGATCTCAAAAAGGGGCAGAAAGCCTACCTTTTCGATATATTCTACAAGTTCATCTACATTATGAAAGCATCCTTCATCGTTCCAATCGATGCCGTGTAAAGTCCATTGTCCGTTAATCTCTTCCATTTTAGCCTCTTCTCATCCTGCATAATAAAGTATGGTATTTATCGCTGAATACAGATAATCTCCGCCGAAAATGTTGTAATGGTTAAGCACATGATAGAGATTATACAAATCCCTTCTGTCCCTGTAACCTTCCTTCATCGGGATCTTCTCATAATATGCCTTATAAAAAGCTCCCGCCATCGGAGAGAAAAGCTCGGTCATAGCAATATCCGACTCATAAAAGCCCACATACGCAGCCGGATCAAAAATAACCGCCCTTCCTGTCTTATCGATAAAATAATTACCTCCCCACATGTCCCC
>CACZOG010000062.1 GCA_902782715.1 uncultured Lachnospiraceae bacterium
ACAGGCAGCGATCGCTCAGAAATAATCAATTAAAATAAGCATTAAAGAGACTAAACATTCGAAAAGTCTGTTTAGTCTCTTTTTCATTTTAAATGCTTGTGATAAAATGCATAAAGATAATGTAATCTTTTATTTTTGGTGTTATAATATACAGGTTGCAATTATTGTAATTTAGGAGGATATATCGTGACTCAGTCCAGAACTCATAACTGTAATCAGTTAAGAATCGAAAATGTCGGAGAGAAGGTTACTCTTGTCGGATGGTATGAGAATATCAGAAGAGTGTCAAAGAACCTCGGCTTCGTTGTATTAAGAGACTTTTACGGAACAACTCAGATAGTTCCCGAGACCGAAGAGATGATGGAGAAGTTTTTAAGCATCAACTGCGAATCCACCATTCTGGTTGAAGGCGAAGTAAGAGAACGTTCCAATAAGAATAATAAAATCGACACGGGTGATATCGAAGTAGTACCCACAAAGGTCGAAGTACTCGGAAAATGTATTTATAACGAGCTTCCTTTTGAGATCAACCGTTCAAAAGAATCTGATGAAAATACAAGACTTAAATACAGATTCCTTGATCTTCGTAACCCCGAAGTCAAGAAAAACATGGTATTAAGAAGCAAGGTTGTTGCTGAACTCCGTCGTCTTATGACCGAACAGGATTTCCTTGAGATGACAACACCCATTCTTACCGCTTCATCACCCGAAGGTGCGAGAGACTACATCGTTCCGAGCAGAAAGTTCCCCGGAAAGTTTTATGCACTTCCTCAGGCACCTCAGCAGTTTAAGCAGATATTAATGACATCCGGATTTGACAGATATTTCCAGGTTGCTCCGTGCTTCAGAGACGAGGATGCGCGCGGTGACAGAACTCCCGGCGAATTCTATCAGCTCGATATGGAAATGGCATTTGCTTCACAGGATGATGTTTTAGGCGTTCTTGAAAATGTTATAGTTCCCGTATTCGAGAAGTTCGGTTTATACAAAGACAGAGTATCACAGGCTCCTTTTAAGCGTATTCCTTTCCTTGAGGCTATGGAAAGATACGGTACCGACAAGCCCGATCTCAGAATCGACCTTGAACTTGCCGATGCTACGGATGTTCTTTCCGATATCGGATTCGATCCTTTTACGGGAAAGAAGATCAAAGCGGTTGTAGTTCCCGATTTTACCGCTACGCGTAAGCAGATCGATAAACTTATTGCGGATGTTGAAGTTCAGACCGCACAGAAGACATATTGGTTCCGTCTTGATGAAAACTCTGAGATAGTAGGCGGCATTGCAAAGTTTGTCCAGCCTGTTAAAGATAAAGTTATCGAAGCACTTGGCCTTAAGCCTAACTGTTTCGTAGGTATCGCAGCCGGAACACTCGGTGTTGCTCAGAAGACTGCAGGCGTTATGCGTTCAAAACTCGGAATCCTCTGCCCCGAGCATATGGATAAGGAACAGTACCAGATCTGCTGGATCGTTGATTTCCCCATGTACGAGATCGGAGAGGAATCCGGAAAGCTGGAATTCTGTCACAATCCTTTCTCAATGCCCAACGGTGGTTTGGATATCCTTGAGAAGGCTGAAAAGGGCGAGGTTGATCCTTTATCGATCACCGCTTTCCAGTATGACCTTGTTATCAACGGTTATGAATCTGCATCGGGTGCAGTAAGAAATCATGACCCAGAGATAATGGTTAAGGCATTTAACCTTGTGGGACTGGGAGAAGAAGAAGTTAAATCCAAATTCCCTGCTATGTACAATGCATTCTGTTACGGTGCTCCGCCTCACGCAGGCGCTGCTCCCGGAGTTGACAGAATGATCATGCTTCTGACAGGAGAAGAATCCATCCGTGAAGTTATTACCTTCCCGATGAATAAGAATGCTCAGGATATCATGATGGGTGCTCCTTCTTATGTAGAAGACAAACAGCTTAACGAACTTAAGATCAGTATCCCCGAGAAGGAAGAAAAAGAAGACTGATTATTCTATGAAAAAATATCTGCAGATCTATGAAGGTATTAAAAAAGATATTGTTGAAGGTGCTTACAAAACCGGTACGAAACTGCCCTCAAAGCGCTCTTTGGCTGAGCTTTGGGGTGTCAGTTTAGTTACTGTTGAGCATGCATACAACCTTCTTATCGAAGAAGGCTATGTTAATACCATGGAAAAAAGCGGATATTTTGTTGCTTATCAGACAGGTGATTATTTTCTAGGAGAAAAGAAGACCGGTGTTTCTGAAAGTGCCAACGAATATAATTTTGAATTTGATTACAGGATAAAACCCGATAATCGTTTTGAATATATCTCTTATGATATATATTCCAGGACGGTAAGAAAGGTTTTATCCTTTTTTGCAGACGAAGTTTTCGTTAAATCGCCTGCATTCGGAAACTTAAGATTAAGACGTGAGATAAGCGAATATCTTTTACGAAGCAGAAATATAAAAGCTTCATACGAACAGATAATCATCGGAGCAGGTGCCGAATATCTTTATCAGATGATAGCGATTACCCTTGGAACCGATAAGATCTACGGAGTGGAAACACCCGGATACCGTAAGATAAAAGAAGTTTATGAAGCGGGCGGCATTAAGACCGATTCTCTTAAACTCGGTAAGAACGGGATAATAAGTTCACAGCTTGAAAAAACCAAAGCAAGGGTTCTTCATATTACGCCTTACAGAAGTTATCCAACCGGTATAACCGCAAGCGCGGGCAAAAAAGAAGAATATTTAAAATGGAGCAGAAAGAACGACGGTATCATAATCGAAGATGATTTCGAATCCGAGTTTACACCGTCAAGAAAATCCGTTGATACGCTTTATTCAATGGATGATGAGCAGAGAGTTATATATGTCAATACTTTTACCCAGACGATATCTCCGTCTGTCAGAATGGCATATATGATCGTTCCCGAGAAGATGCTCGATCTGTTCAATTCGAAAACAGGCATTTTTTCCTGTCCCGTAGCCACTTTGGAACAGCTTGTCGTGGCTCAGCTTTTATCAAGCGGGGATTTCGAAAGGCATATTAACAGAGTGAGAAGAAAAATAAGAAACTTAAAATAATCTTTTTGTATTTTTTGAATAAAATGATATAATTTACTCATGGTTTTGTGTTTGAAAGGGGAAGAATATGAAATCAGACAATACTAATTACCAAGGCGGGTTTAAGAGATACCTTAGATTGGCTTTGTTTTACTTCTTTTTCGTAATGATCAATATAGGTCTTAACAGACTTGTAGGAGCTCTCGGATTACCTCTTTTCATGGATAATATCGGTACACTTCTTGCTGCTATTCTGGGCGGATATTTACCGGGTATTATCGTCGGATACACCTCCAATATCATCAATTCGGTCGGTGGAAGTCTGGACAACGCTTATTATGCCGTAATAAGTGCGTTTATCGCCGTTGCCGGAAGATATTTTTATGAAAAGGGTTTCTTTAATAAATGGTGGAAAGCCCTGATCACGATTCC
>CACZOG010000063.1 GCA_902782715.1 uncultured Lachnospiraceae bacterium
CTGACCGGCGGTATGGCTTATGAGGCGCTTAATAACGCAGGCAAGGCAAATACCAAATTCATTGTTGTATTAAATGACAACAACATGTCGATCTCCGAGAATGTCGGAGGAGTAAGTCAGTATCTTAATAACATAAGAACAACGGAAACCTATCTTGAATTAAAAGAGGGTGTTAAAGGCAAACTTGCCAAGGTTCCAATGGGTAACGACATGATCCAGAAGATCCAGAAGGCAAAGAGTTCCATTAAGTCTTTCGTTGTCCCCGGAATGTTCTTCGAACAAATGGGCCTTACTTATTTAGGCCCCGTTGACGGACATGATATTTCCGCACTTGTTAAAGTTTTAAACGAAGCGAAGAGATGTAAGACTCCCGTTCTGGTTCATGTTCTTACCAAGAAAGGAAAAGGTTATATTCCCGCAGAGAGACATCCCGCAAGATTCCATGGTGCGGAACCTTTTGATATTGAAACGGGACTTCCGAAAAACAAAAAATCATCACCCGACTATACGGATGTATTTTCAACCGTTATGTGCAAGATGGGTGAAAGAGATAAAGACTGCTGCGCGATCACGGCTGCAATGCCTGACGGTACCGGATTAAAGAGATTCAGAAGCATGTATCCCGACAGATTCTTTGATGTAGGTATTGCGGAAGAGCATGCGGTAACCTTTGCCGCAGGTCTTGCCATGCAGGGATTAAAACCCATTGTATGCGTTTATTCCTCATTCCTTCAGAGAGCATTCGATCAGCTTATCCATGATGTCTGCATTCAGAATCTTCATGTAGTGTTCTGCATCGACAGAGCAGGCCTTGTAGGAAGCGACGGTGAGACACATCAGGGTATTTTTGATCTTTCATATCTTTCCATGATCCCGAATATGTGCGTTATGGCGCCAAAGAATAAATGGGAACTTTCCGATATGATCAAATTCGCCTTAAAATATGACGGACCGATAGCCATAAGATATCCGAGAGGAAAAGCTTATGACGGACTTCCCGAATTCAGAGCACCTGTCGTATTCGGTCAGTCGGAATGGATATTCAGAGAATCGGGGATCTGCCTTATCGCTGTAGGCAGCATGGTTAAGACCGCTGTTGAAGTGAGAGAAAAACTTAAAGCACAGGGCAAGAATGTTTCGATCATGAATGCCAGATTCGTAAATCCTCTTGATACAGAACTTATCAAGGAAGCGGTTTCGCTTCATTCACATATTGTTACGATGGAAGAGAATGTTCTATCCGGCGGATTTTCTCAAAGAGTCGGTTCATTCCTTTACAGCGAAGGACATTTCTGCAAGCATACATCCATCGCGATTCCCGACATGTATGTAGAACACGGAAATGTTGATCTTTTAAAGAAAGAGATCGGTCTTGATGCGGATTCGATCGTTGAGAAGATTTTAAAGGACGGTGAAGGACTTTCGTGAAAGAGAGACTTGACGTACTGCTTGTGAATAAAGGGCTTGCATCCTCAAGGGAAAAGGCCAAGGCTCTTATTATGAGCGGTATAGTTTATGTTGATTCGCAAAAAGAAGACAAGGCCGGTTCGCTTTTTGACTCTGAGAGTAATATAGAAGTTCGCGGCGAGACTTTAAAATACGTATCGAGAGGCGGATTAAAACTTGATAAGGCAGTTACGGTCTTTAAACTTAATTTCGATGATTACATCTGCCTTGATATCGGAGCTTCCACAGGCGGATTTACAGACTGCATGCTTCAGAACGGTGCTGTAAAAGTATATTCGGTTGATGTCGGACACGGTCAGCTTGACTGGAAATTAAGAAACGACGAACGCGTTGTCTGCATGGAGAAATGCAATTTCCGATACGTTACCGACAAAGATATCCCCGAGAAGATAGATTTCGCAGCAACCGATGTTTCTTTTATATCGCTTACAAAAATACTCATTCCCGCATACAATCTTTTAAAAGATGATTCTCTTATGGTCTGTCTTATCAAACCACAGTTTGAAACGACCAAAGAGAAGGTCGGAAAGAAGGGTGTTGTAAGGGATAAAAACGTACACGAGGAAGTAATAAAGAAAGTCATCGCTTTCTGCCGTCTTATCGGATTCGGTATAGAAGGACTTGATCATTCTCCGATAAAAGGACCTGAAGGCAATATAGAATATCTTTTACTTATAAAAAAATCGGGTGAGGAATATGTCGATCCCGAGATTTCGAATTCTTTTAAAGAAAACGAAGAAGTGGATAAACTCAGTGCCGACGAAATTGAGATGATAAAGTCGGCAGTAAAAAGATCGCACGAGATGCTTGAAACTTTATAGGGGTGATTATGAAGGTATTGATCTGTGTTAATCCTTACAAGGATAAGGATTTAAGCGTATGCAAAAAAATCTGTTCGTTCTTTGATGAGAAAGGCGTTTCATATGCAAAGCCTGTTCTTGTCAGCAAGGAAGCGAATATTAAAGATGAAGATGTCGAAGGCTGTGATGTCGCTCTGGTTTTGGGCGGCGACGGAACTTTAATGAGAACGGCCAAGAAATGCTCGAAATATAATATCTCAATTCTGGGTATCAATTTAGGACACTTGGGATTTCTTGCACAAACGGGAACCGAAGGACTTGAGAATACTCTGCTTCGTCTTATCGCGGGAGAATATACGCTTGAAGAAAGAATGCTTGTTACCGGAAGTATCTTTAGAAACGGCGAAAAGATCTTCGAAAGAGAAGCACTTAACGATGTCTGCATCAACAGAGGCGGACAGCTTCAGATCTTAAATTATGAGATCTCTGTAAACGGAATGTTTTTAAAAGCATATGCGGCAGACGGTGTTATAATATCAACCCCTACCGGTTCGACGGGATACAATCTTTCTGCCGGAGGGCCCATTGTGGAACCGAGTGCGGACATGATCCTTGTTACTCCCATAGCTGCTCATTCTTTTATGAACAGAAGCATTCTTTTTAAAGCGGAAGACTCGGTTAAGATCACGATCGGCGAACCTCACGACGAGGAAGTCGGACAGACCGTTATCGTTCACTTTGACGGATTTGACAAACTTGATCTTTTAAGCAAGGATGAAATAGTCATTACGAAAAATGACAGGCATGTAAGTTTTATTCAGATGAACAATATCAATTTCCTTGAGACTCTTAACAGAAAACTTAGGGAGAACTAAATACTTTCCTGTGGTTGTTGAGAAGGCCGAAAGGAGTATAAATGCTATTAAATCTTCACATCAAAAACTTTGCGCTTATTGACGAGATCGATATTGATTTTACCGAGGGACTCAATATCTTAACAGGCGAAACGGGTGCCGGAAAATCCATAATTCTCGGCTCTCTTAATATTGCTCTCGGCGCAAAGGCTGACAAGGATTTCATAAGGACCGGAGAAGAGTATGCTCTGGTTGAGATAACCTTTAAATCCGACAAAGAAGAATTCTTAAAAACTCTTGATGAAAACGATATATCCTATGAAGACGATATCGTCTGCATTCAGCGCAAAATTCTTCCCCAAAGAAGCGTTTTCAAAATTAATTCACAGACAGTAAGTGCATCGTGTGTCAAAGAGATCGCCGATGCTTTGATTGACGTGTACGGACAGCATGATTATCAGAATCTTTTAAATTCCAGAAAACATATCGAGATCCTCGATGATTATTCGGCAGACGGATTAAAAGACTGTATAAGTGAATATAAAGATACATACACCGAATATATTAAGTTAAAGAGTCTTGCCGAGAGCCCTAAGACCGACGAAGTTAAAAGAGAAAGGGAGATATCCCTTCTTAAATATCAGATAAACGAAATAGAGGCTGCGGCATTAAAGAAAGACGAAGAAGAAGAGGTTGAGAATAAATTACGTATCCTTGAAAACTCTTCAAAGATAAGAGATGCTTTATCAAGCGTTCAGGGTCTGATATTCGACAGCGAAGGCTGTGCTTCGAGCCTTACGGATATGGCTTTAAGAGATTTATCTTCTGTATCTTCATTTGATTCAAAACTTGAGGATCTTTTTGAAGAATTGAACAATGTTTCCTTATCGCTTTCCGATATCGAACGTGAAATGGGAAGACTGATTGAAGAGTTTGCACCAGATGACGAGGAACTTGACCGTATCAGGGAAAGATACGATCTTATAAACGAACTCGAAAGAAAATACGGCCGTACTCTCGAAGATGTTCTTAAGTATCTTGACGAAAAAAAGAACGAACTTGATGAGATGACCGCATACGAATCAAAGAGAGAAGAGATACTGAGAGATTACGAAAAGATAAAAGAAAAGCTCGCAAAAGTATCTTCCAAATTAAGCGAAAAAAGAAAAGAATATGCCGTTAAATTCGAAAAAGAGATAATCGAAGGCTTATCAGATCTTAACTTCAATCAGAGCAAATTCAAAGTGAACATTACAGAACTTGACGATCATACATCAAACGGGAAAGATAAAGTCAATTTCGAGATTTCACTTAATCCCGGAGAACCTTACAAACCTCTTGAGAATGTATCAAGCGGCGGAGAACTTTCAAGGATCATGCTTGCTTTAAAAACTGCGGTTGCCGACAGGGATAATACCGAAACTCTTATCTTCGATGAGATCGATGCGGGAATATCCGGAGTAACAGCATGGAAGGTTGCCAAGAAACTTGCTCTTTTATCCCTTAATCATCAGATCATCTGCATTACGCATCTTCAGCAGATCGCTTCAATGTCCGATATTCATTTTGAGATCAAAAAGGAAGTGTCTGAGGATAAGAGGACCAATACTTATATAAATAAACTTGATAAAGACGGTGAAATAAAAGAGATCGCAAGAATGCTCGGTGATGAGAACGGATCGGATAAATTCATCCAGAATGCTCTTGAGATCAAGAAACAGGCCCTTGATTACAAAAAACAAATTTCACGTTAAAGCATTTTGGTCTTTAAAGATTCGGATTAATATTGTATAATATACAATATATCGTGCACTGCCGATCGAGAATCGGCATAAATTGTGTTCGAAACACTTCTGAAAGGAAGGTACGGAGGGTCACATGAAAAATATTCTTTTTGTAGCTTCGGAGGGCGTTCCATTTATAAAGACCGGAGGACTCGCTGACGTTGTAGGTTCTCTTCCGAAATGCGTGGACAAGCGTTATTTTGATATTCGTGTAATGATTCCGAAATACACATGTATTAAGCAGGAATTAAAAGACAAGATGGTTTACAAGACCTCTTTTTACATGGATTTTCACTGGAAGAACGAATATGTCGGAATTCTCGAAGCCGAAGTTGACGGCGTAAAATATTATTTTATCGACAATGAATCCAAATTCGGCGGATTCCATCCATACAGTTCTAACGTATATGACGATATCGAGAAGTTTGCTTTCTTCTCAAAGGCTGCATTATCGGCAATGCCTCTTTTAGATTTCAGACCCGACGTTATCCATTGTCACGACTGGCAGACCGGACTTATTCCCGTATACCTTAAAGAAAGATTCCAGGGCAACAGTTTCTTCCACGGAATCAAGTCGATCATGACTATCCATAATCTTAAGTTCCAGGGCAAGTGGGATGTGCCTGCTGTTAAGGACATAACCGGACTTCCCGATTATTTCTTCACTCCCGATAAACTTGAGATGTATAAAAACGCCAATCTTTTAAAGGGCGGTCTCGTATATGCGGATGCCATCACAACCGTATCCGATACATATGCAAAAGAGATCATGACTCCGTTCTACGGTGAAGGCCTGGACGGTCTTTTAAGAGCAAGAGAGAATGATTTAAGAGGTATCGTAAACGGAATCGATTATGACGAATATGATCCTTCGGTTGATAAATTCATTGATTTTAAATATAATGCCCAGAATTTCCGTAAGGAAAAGATCAAGAACAAACGTAAGCTTCAGCATGATCTCGGTCTAGAAGAAAACGATAAGATCATGATGATCGGTATTGTTTCAAGACTGACCGATCAGAAGGGTTTTGACCTGATCGCATACATCATGGATGAGCTCTGTCAGGACTATGTTCAGATCGTTGTACTCGGTACCGGCGAGGAACAGTACGAGAATATGTTCAGACATTTCGATTGGAAATATAACAATAAAGTGTCCGCAAATATATATTATTCCGAATCGATGAGTCACAGAATATATGCTTCCTGCGATGCGTTCCTTATGCCTTCGTTATTCGAGCCCTGCGGCCTTTCACAGCTTATGGCATTAAGATACGGTACAATTCCCATTGTAAGAGAAACAGGCGGTTTAAAAGATACTGTAGAGCCTTACAACGAGTATGAATCAAAAGGTACAGGTTTCTCATTCGTAAATTACAATGCTCATGAAATGCTCAATACCATTCGTTATGCGGAAAAGATCTACTATGACAGAAAGCGCGAGTGGAACAAGATGATCGACAGAAGCATGGCTGTTGATTTCTCATGGCAGGTATCGGCCAACAAGTATCAGGAAATGTACGACTGGCTTATCGGTTAAATAACATTAAATACAGTTCGGGGCACAGTTTTTGTGCCCCGTTTTTTTAAGGATATAAATTATGGCTTTTGACGGATTTTGTATCAGAAGAATAGTAAAAGAATATAACGAAATGCTTTCGGGCGGAAGAATAGTAAAGATCATCGAACCGAATGATTTTGATATCATCCTGGTCATTAGGAGAGAAAAAGATTCCCATAATCTTTTTGCGTCCGCTAATCCTTCCATGTCCTACACATATCTTACAAACGATAAAGGTGAAGCATCAGACAGGCCTTACAATTTCTGTATGGTTTTAAGAAAGTATATTGCCAACGGAAAGGTCATGAAGATATCGCAGAAGGGTAATGAGCGAATCATCGTTTTCGAGATCGAGCATCTGAATGAAATGGGCGACCGCTCAATAAAGAAGCTTGTTTTCGAACTTATGGGAAAGCACAGCAATATAATCCTTACCGATGAAAACGATGTGATAATCGACAGTATCAAGAGGATCAATGCGCTTAAGAGTTCCGTAAGGGAAGTTCTGCCCGGAAAACCTTATTTTGTTCCCGAGAACATTTCTAAAATCGATCCTTTTTCTTTTAAAAGCGAAAAAGAACTGCTGGAATTTTTTAAAGATAACAAAGAAAAC
>CACZOG010000064.1 GCA_902782715.1 uncultured Lachnospiraceae bacterium
AGTTCCTTTGGAACATTGTGTGAACGAACGACTTTGTCGATATCATTCGCAAGATTCTTATTAGTCAGATTTCTTCTTGAGAAATTAACTGAGATCACGGGTATTTCCAACCCTTCGGAAAGCCATCCCGATATATCGGTGCAGACTTTTGAAAGAATATAGAAATCCAGTGCGCATACGGTATCGTTTTTCTCCATAATGGGGATAAACTTGCCCGGAGCGATAACCTCGCCGTCATGGATCCATCTCGCCAGAGCCTCGGCACCGCAGAGTTCATTGGTCTCGAGATTTACCTTCGGCTGATAATATGCCGAGAATTCGTGTTTTCCGATTCCCTCGTAAAGGATCGATCCGTAAAGTCTCTCGTCATCCAGTTTCTTTCTTAATTCCTGAGTCATGTAATCAACGGGAAGTTTGCTGACCGTCTTGGCATAAAGAAGGGCCGTATATGCGTTTGCGAGTATGTCTTCTCCCTTAATATCATCATCCGTAATTTCATATACACCCGCTACGGAGGAAACAAAAATATCTGCCGTGTTTTCATCAAACAGTCCGTATGTAAATTCGATTTCCGTTTCTTCAAGCAGTGTAAGCAAAGCTGAAAGATTTTCTTTTCTCACAACGGCGATAAAATGATCGCTTCCCTGTCTTCCTAAAAATTCGTCCTTTTTCAGAGTTTCTTTTATTTTCTCGGAGTATTCCTTAAGAACTTTGTCCCCGGCTTTCATTCCGTACTTTCTGTTTATGTCTGAGAATTTGGAAATATCGAAGAAAACAGCCGTATAGTCCCTGCTTTTGCCCTCATCCCATAAAAGATTGAGTTTCTCGATACAGCCGTGTTCGTTGTAAAGTCCTGTTCTGACCTCGAGCTTGGATATTCTGTAAAGTTCCCTGGATTTTGACAGACTGTTTTCGATAAACATCAAAACAAACGAGAAACCTATGGCAATATTGATAAAAGAAATGCCTTCGATAAGCACCTGGAAAACCATTCCTATGCTCGGAAGAACACAGTATGAAAGAAGCGCAAGAAATTTAACCTTGTCGACTCTTTTTCTGTATTTGATTAAAATCGAAAGGATTATTACGATTCCCACCGATGAGAGTCCCACGGAAACATAGAACAAAAAGTCTCTGTGATAGACATTGTTTGAATCCACATAGAAAAGATGATGTGTAATGGGATTGGTCAGAGGCAGCAGCGCATTCAAAAGAAAAGCAACATAAGCAATGCGCACTGGAGTTTTGACGGGAATACTGCTTCTTATTCCCGCTCCGCCAAAAAGCTGAAAACACACATACATTACGTATATGAAAAGCATCAGGGCCGTAAATAAAAACAGTATGAAGTTGGACAGCCTTATCATTACATGATTAAAAGTACCCGGCTGCCCGTTGGAAGTATAAGAGAAGTAATCAACAAACAAAAGAACGGCTGCCAAAAAATTGCCAACCATCATCAGTCTGTCTTTAGCGTCCTTTCTGTCGGAACTAACAACCGTTATAAACATGTACAGTGCGACTACAAGGCAGAACAAAGATTCAAACCATAAGAACGCCAACTGTATTGACAAAGATTCACCCATGAATCTTCTTCCTCCGAAACTGCTTTCTCTTATTTATTATATATCGGCATTTTGTTTTTTTCTTTCATCCCTTACATAAATCTTTCCCGCAAAAATTTTATTCTTATATTCACATTCCCTGAAAAATAGGGAAAAGGCGGGATTTCTCCCGCCTTTATCAGTGCAACATTTTTCTTGGTTTATTTTGGGTAATTACGTCAGTTTTGGCCTCACTTCCTTTCCTGTGATCTAAGTGGAATAAATATATATTAAAGGATTTTTCAATCTTTTAATCTGTGTATTCTTTAAGCGAAAGCGTAACCTTGAAAAGATCTCCGTCTATCTCGAGTTTGAAATTTCCTTCCTGGAGTTCCGTCATGGTTTTTGCAATCGCAAGGCCGAGTCCGTTTCCTTCGGTATGTCTGGAATCGTCATTTCTCGTGAATCTTTCGGACAATTCTTCCGGTGACACGGTGATTATGTCTCTTGACGTATTTTTAAATACTATGCTTACGGTTCCGTCTTTCTTTTCGGCACTTAAGAATACTCTCGTACCGGAAAGTGCGTATTTGCAGATATTTCCCAAAAGATTGTCGAATACTCTCCAAAGTTTCCTGCTGTCCGCAACTACATAGATATCTTCTTCTATTCCGTTTGAAACAACCTCAAGATTCTTTTCCTCGAATCTTTCCTCATATTCTCCGATAGCCTGTGAGAGAATGGTTGCCACATTCAGCTTTTCAAG
Source organism: uncultured Lachnospiraceae bacterium (assembly GCA_902782715.1). Lineage (GTDB taxonomy): Bacteria > Bacillota > Clostridia > Lachnospirales > Lachnospiraceae > UBA3766. The sequence goes on from CACZOG010000064.1 coordinate 2,311, forward strand.
TAAAACTTCCATGTTTCCGCTGTTTGCCTTGGATATATCCACAAGGTCTTCAAGCAGACGTTTTAATTTATTGGACTGTCGGTTAAGAACCTGTGAATACTCTTCTATATTGGCCAGATGAGCAGAAATGTTATCGTTATTATCAGTATTTGTATTATCATGGTCAGCCTCTTTATCAATTTCAATCAGGTTGTCAGCTTCCGTATGAATAAGATCCGAATAATTGATCACCGAAGTAAGCGGTGTTTTCAGATCATGTGAAACATTTGTCACAAGTTCGCTCTTCATTCGCTCGCTCTTTAATTGTTCGGAAACGGCATTGTTAATTACTTCTGAAAGATTATTAAGGTTCTGACCGTGCTTTTTATATGCTCCGAAAAGACCGGATAAATTTATCTTGTAATCCAGATTGCCCTCGGCAATATTCTCTCCGCCTTTGAAAAGATTCTTCATCATAAGAACGAAGTACAAAAGAACCGGGATAACTATGCATTTTTCAAAGAACCAGAAGAACAGAATGATAAGAGCTGTTACTTCCTTGCCGGCAAGTCCCACGAAAACTATGAAAAGGAATTCGAGGAATGACACTGCGGTAAGAACTATCAAAGCCTGCCAGATGAGATTTATGTTGCAGACCAGCTTCCACACGAATTTTATAAACATCCAGCAAAGCGTATTACTGAATAAGTTTCTGAGCTTGATCCTGTGAACAAGGTTCACAACCCAGAGCATGATTATTATGCAGAGTATTCCGAATAATATCACGCCTATAATTTCAATATTGTATGATGCAGCATCCACGAGCAGTCCCAAAAAGATGCATACAAGTCCGATCAGAACGGTAAATATATCAAAAGGAATTCTTGTTGACGCATTGGGAACAACCTCATATTTATCGGGTCTTCTTCCTATTCCTATCAGTAAAATGATCAGGCTTAACAAAAGAAACAGTGCGCTTAATGCAGCCAGACCCACGATCGGCCATCTTAACTCATACAGTTTTTGCACCGACTGATATGCGCTTAAATATGCATCGTCTGCCGGCAATTCGGGAATCACATATATCGTCCATTCGATATCGCCGTTAAAACCTTCACAGACATATGTTGTCGGCGGATTCTGTTTGTATTCATTGTTTCTGTAAAACTCAAAGTGCTTAAGAGAATTACCGTCAGAATCGTAAGGATATCCGATATAATCAATTTCGACTCCTGCTATGTTGCGTTCCAAAATAAAAGCTTTTGCCGCATCCGTTTCTTTGCCCTGAACATAGGATGCTATCATGTTGGCATTAAGCCTTGCAACCGTATCAAAACGTGAACTTGCTATTTCCTTAAGATTTCCTTCGGAGTAGATTCCTTCGTTCCACAGACCCACGAAGATCACCGTTCCGCCCATTGTCGTTATCGTGAAAAATATTATTGCCAAAAATGCAAGGATCTTTACGGTTGTATATGAAGCAAATTTTCTTATTCCGTGTGGTTTTTTCTCTTCTTTTGTTAATACTTCCTCGTTCAATCAAGCCACCTCTTTTTGTCTATTCAATCTTGTATCCCTGCCCCCATATTACTTTCAGATGACGGGGTTCGTTGGGATTTATCTCTATTTTTTCTCTCAAATGTCTGATATGCACGGCAACTGTTTTTTCACATCCTGCAAGGAGAGTTTCTTCCCAGATCTTCTCATATATCTCTTTGGGTGAAAAAACTTTTCCCGGTGTCTGCATAAATAATTTTAAAATTTCAAACTCCTTGGGAGTAAGCGTTACTTCTTCGCCGTCTGCAGTAACTGTTTTGGTAAAATCATCAAGAGTAACGCTTCCTACCGATAAAACATTTTCCTGTTTGTTCCTTCCTCCGAAGTCAAAAAATCTTCTTAAAGCCGATCGTACTCTCGCGTTGACTTCTATGGGATTGAAGGGTTTTGTGATGTAATCGTCGGCACCGACGTTGAGTCCGAGGATCTTGTCGGTATCTTCGCTCTTCGCGGAAAGCATGATTACGGGGATGTTACTGACTTCCCGCAGTTTTGAAAGGGTTTCGATTCCATTCATTTTAGGCATCATGATATCTAGTAACATTAAATGGATCTCATTTGTTTTAATTATGTTCAGAGCTTCGATTCCGTTTTCTGCCTCGTAAAATGTTAAGTCCGGTGCCGAAAGGTAAATTTTCAGCGCGTTAATTATGTCTTTTTCGTCATCACAAATCAAAATGTTGTACATTGGTTTCTCCCAAAATTTTATAAGGAAAATTTCCTGCAGGTTTTCCGTTCAAGTATTATAATACCCGCCTAAAGATTAAGAAACAAGTAGACAAAAGTTTAAGAATTTATTAAGAAAAAGAGCGAAACCCTTAAGATTCCGCTCTTTGCAGATGTTTATCTTTTTTCCGTGATCACATACTTGCACGGTATATCGCAAGCATTGCTTCTTCGTTAAGAACTTTGGCGGATCCCATTTCTCCGCCAACGCCGATGGCGCATTTTTTAGCCATTTCCTTAAGCTCATCATCTGTCGGATCGATACCGAGTTCGTGAAGATTGGTCGGCATATTGATCTTTCTGTAGAAGTCTTCCATTGCCTCAATGCCGCGAAGTGCGATCTCTTCATCGCTTCCCGAAGGGTCAACCTCCATAACATTAATTGCAAATTTCTTAAATCTGGGAAGGCAGTTCTTATATACATATCTTGCCCAGCTTCCCCAGATGGCTGCAAGTCCCGCACCGTGTGCAACATCATAAAGTCCTCCGAGTTCATGCTCGAGTTTATGAGTCATCCAGTCTCCGCCGTCGTTTCCGCATCCGGTAATGCCGTTATGTGCAAGGCTTCCTGCCCACATTACTTCTGCTCTCGCATCATAATTCTTTGGATCGTTAACAAGGATAAGTGCATTTTTCTTAACCGTCCGAAGCAGTCCTTCTGCAAGTGCATCCGTTATCTCCATGTTTCCGCCGTTGGTAAAATATCTCTCCATGGTATGCATCATAATATCCGCACATCCGCATGCAGTCTGATAATCAGGCAGAGTCATGGTAAGTTCCGGATTCATGATCGCAAATTTCGGACGACAGAAATCGCTTGAATATCCTCTCTTAACAAGTCCTTCTTCCTTGGTGATGACCGAAGAATCACTCATTTCGCTTCCCGTTGCCGCTATTGTAAGAATTACGCCGAGAGGAAGACATCCTTTTGCTTTACGTTTATAATCATAAAAATCCCAAACATCGCCCTCGTTTACAACTCCGTATCCGATGGCTTTTGCCGAGTCGATCGCGCTTCCGCCTCCGACTGCGAGAAGGAAATCTACATTCTCTTTCTTACAGAGTTCAATTCCCTCATAAACGAGTCCCAAATGGGGATTGGGAACCGCGCCGCCGAGCGTAACATAGCTTATGCCCGCAGCATCAAGCGTATCAGTCACTCGCTTAAGAAGACCTGTACGAACAACGCTTCCGCCGCCGTAATGGATAAGAATCTTTTTGCCGCCGAATTCTTTGATAAGATCGGCGACTTTGCTCTCCGTGTTTTTTCCGAAAACCACTTTTGTCGGAGTAAAATACTTAAAATCAAACATGTAACCCTGCTCCTTTCGTTCTTTTCCCTACCTTTATAAAAATCAATACCATTGATTTTGTTTAATGTGCGTTCTTCGATTTGAATAAAAACTCCGATTTTAACGTTTCGTTATCACCGCCGTCATAAATAAGGAGATTTCCTTCTTTCAAAGTACCGCGGTAGTGTATTCCCGTTTTTTTATCCGTGATAACGATATCGGGATCGTCAAAGGTATATGTGATCTTATGGACCGCTCCTTCGCGATGATACTCTCCTTTGCCCTTACCGTCCAAAACCATTTTGCTGTCAATTTCGATGTATGTTGTCATGGGTGCCTTTTCATACTCAAAATAGTACTCACCCACTGCACCGTCAGTCTCGCTGACACCGAGAGTACAAGCCGTCATGGAAATAACGAGAAGTAAAATTACCGGAATAACGAGAATTCTTTTTCTCAATTTTTTTCTCCTTCCAGGAAATTATCAAACTTGCCGCACCAGACTTTTATCGGTTTTTCAACCGTATGCACCATTATGAAATTCCTGATCAATTCTATCACGCAGCCTAAAACAAATGTTAACGGGATTACGCACAGACTGTATATGTACTGTTTGTCGGTTCCCGCATATTTTGTCGATCTGAAGATAACCTTCCACAAAAAATCGAAGAAAACCGGGACCTGATGGAAACAGTAAACTCCGAGAGTCGTACCGGATATAAGGTTTATAAAAGAAATCGATCCGATATCCATTCGTTCGAATGCGAAAAAGATACTGAAGCTGAGAAGCACACAGGGAAGCGTAGACAATTCGGATCTGTAATTCTCAAAGTACATCTGCATAACGGGAATTCCCTTTACGCCCGAGTATACTCTGCCTAATGTAACCGCACCCCAAAGTGCCAGCGACAATAAGAACCATTGCCATGACTTTGTTTTCTCTATGTATTTAAGACCGTATTTCTTAATATAACCTGCGCAGATGTAAATGAAAAAGAACATCCAGAGTTCATGTTCAAAATTACCGCGCTTAAGCGTTACCGTTGTGTACAGACATTGTATTATGAGGAAAGCAATGATCAGAAATCTTAACTGTTTTTCCTTAAGATTATTGATCGCGGCATTAAGAAACGGACTTGTAATAAGTAAAATAATATAGCAGCTCGCAAACCAGAGAGGATTCATCTCAATCGGGAGGAATGCCTGCAAAAGCTGCTCTCTTCCGAACTCAATTCCCAAAACATATCTGCAAAGAAACGTTATCGGAACGGTATATGTTATTATGGTGAGCCAAATATGAACCGGTCTGTAAGACTTGAATTTCTGCTCACATAAAAACCATGCACCGATCAAAACAAAGGTATTGCACGCAACTCTTGATCCGCTGGTAATTACTATATAAAAAACATTTGCAAATAAAGAACCGTCATTTGCCGCACAAACACCGCTCTGTCCCGAAAAATGATCGGCTATGATCGCTATCATACAAAGTATTCGCAATATTTCCAGATTCGACTGCCTCTTCTTCATGCTTAGCGCATCCTCCGACTTAAATGATAAAACAGTATCAGTTTATCACATTTACTGCTCACCCGCAATTTCGGCAATTTCCAGATAGAACATCGCACAGTCGGTCGTATAATCAACCATATCCTCCAGCCATGCTTTTTTGCATATGGAAGAATCTTCATAAGGTCTTGAAGGTATACTGTTTCTGGCTTCGAGAGCAGCTTCCTTTACTTTCGAGAGTTTCTCATTATCACCGCATAAATCTATGACCTTGTTATAGTGTTCGATCGTATCCTCAAGCGAATCGGAAGCCGTGATCAGCATGCTGTAGGTCGGGACCCCTTCCCTGTCGGAATAGTCAAGGATCGTGTTGCTGACGGTCATTGTGATGGTATTAATGGCAAAAGCCTCGTCGTCAAACTGCTCTAAAAGTTCTTTGCCGACTTTTGCGCCGCACCTTTCACACACACCGAAATTGGTGGTATGTCCGAGAGGATCTCCGCCGATCTGTCCGCATTCGGCACATATTTTCGGTGTTGTACAGGTTGCCTCTATCCAGGTATGTTCTTTTATCTCATCTTTGGTCTGCCCGCATATTGAGCATGTTAAAACCTGACCGCATTCGGTCTGGGAAAAATCATGTTCATGTTTCGGGACACAGGCGAATGATAAAAAGATCGCCGATATGACCAGAGCTGCATAAATGGTCTTTTTCATTTAATATCCTTCTTTTCTTTTATAGTCTTTCTGCGTAACTTAACATAGCCCTGCCGCTCTTATATAATAATACGATTTTTACTCTTTTATTATCTCTAAATGGGAAAAATAAAAGGAATACCGAGGTATTCCTTTGAAATCGTGTATCAATTAATATCCCAAACGGAATTTATCGCGCGCACCCTTTGACATTAAATACTTTCGTATTTCTTTAACTTTCTGCTTGTTTCTTATAAAGGGGGTTCCGTCGAGTCTCGAAAGCTTGGGAGATATGGGAACAAACATAATGCTTATAGGCGTTACTACATTCATTCCTGCAACGCAGTTTACGTCGGCACCATGCTCAACACAGTACTGTGTCCAGTCCATAAGTTCATGGAATGTCGCATTGTGAAGGGCGGTAACTCCGTTTTTACCCCTGAATTTCATAAGCTCACATACTGCTTTGGTAACCTCCATGTCGGGTCCCTGCTTCTGTTCGAGATTTCTGAGTCTCGTAAGACTGTCAAAAAGTGATTTATTGTTATCCTGGATCAGATCGATCCTGGCTTTGATACAGTAAATTCTGTAATCATTAACTCCTGACATTATAGCAGATATAAGCATGTCATTTGCTTCATTGAGTTTATTGATCGAAACCGCATATTCGGCTGAATTGATGATACTTTCAACATCCGTTCTTGCGTTAACCTGAATCTGACCGTTTACATTGATCGTAGTGGCCATGGCCTGTGATTCGATCTGATTCTTACAGCCGCAGTACTGGCAGAAGATAAACTCTCTGTTAATATCAACATCCAGCGGTGCGCCGCATCCTTTGCAGTAAAAGACATTTCCGTTTGCCATGATAATTCTCCTTAAAGACATTTGAAAATTTGTGTATCCCGACTTGAATAAGTGTCCGAATACAACATCCGATTATATTCCTATGTTATTCCTTAGTCAAATGAACACTTACTTTGTGACCACAAAGATCATTGAGGTATCGGTCTGAAATCAAAAGTCATTTTTCCGTCTGCGGAATTACTGTCGACCATGAAATCAAACTGGTCTTTCAACACATTTTCCCAGTTGTCACCATAATCAATTTCAGTATAAACGTAATCAGAATTGTCCGGTTTCATTTTGGAAGAAGATGAAGACTTTGAAAGCTTATTCTCGTCTTTTGCCTCAAAAAGAGTCCATTTGCTTAAGTTCTCGTCGGTATGCTCAAGGCTCCATGAACATGCAAGTCTGGCAAGCACTCCGCAGAGTTTCATGTTGTTTTCGTATTTCCAGAGAATGTAGACCTCGGATTCTCCTCCGTAATTGTTTCCGTTGCTCTCATTTGCAGCAAAACATCCGTTGCCTATATATTCGCTTCTTGTCGGTCCGTGCTGAATTCTCCAGCCGTTAACTTCGGAAACAAAGTATGCGCCTTCAACCTCCGTAACTACCGCGAAGATTCCGAATTCATCACCGATAACAAGTTCATCCGTTCCGTCTTTATCAAGATCGGCATAGGCATACTTCATTTCAAGATTGTACTGGTTAAAATACATATCTTCGGCTAAAACGGCATATTCATTTTCGAAATATGCTCTGTATCTTTCCTCGTCTTCCTCAAAGCTCACCGATGCAGTTTCGATCATGAGGTTTTCTTCTTCCTCTTGAAAACTTCCTTCATAGATCGAAAGGTCGATTTCTCTTTCCGGCAGGGCTTCGGGATAAATATCTTCATAACTGTATTCCGTCTTCGTGGTTCCTCTGTCACCTTTTTCGCTGAATTCGGAATTTTTGATCACGTTTCCTTCTTCATCATATTCGTATTCATTTCCGTAGAAATTGAGTCCGCTGTTATAAAAATATGTTCTTTTGATTATATTATCGTTCTCGTCATATTCGGTTTCTTCCCAGTCGGACAGGCCCGAAAGAACGAAATAATACGATGATTTGATAATATTTCCTTTAGAATCGCACTCATAGATATACCAGCTGCTTTCTTCTCCGTCGGATTCGATGTATGTCTTCTTGCTCGGATTACCGTTTTCGTCATATTCATATCTGTAACGGACTTCATTCATTCCATTAGAATTGCAGGCTCTGTCTCTTGCCAGTCTGCCGTTTGAATCATAATCGTACTCCCACCAGAAACTGATCTCTCCGTTTTCATCCGTTGTTCCGGTTTTTATAAGATTTCCGTTGCTGTCATATTCATAAATTGTCTCTTGTACAGTGCCGTCTGATTTGATTATTCTGTTTCTTGTAAGTTCGCCAAACTCGTTATATTCATTCTCGGCAGTCGCTGTGATCTCTCCGTTGGCACTATAGGATACTGAAGAGATTCTGTTTCCGTATTCATCGTATCCGTATTCACGGCATACGCCTTTGCTTCCGTCTTTTAAATAACTCTGTTCCTTTGCGACTACTTTTACGGAGGCAGTCTCAGTATCCTCTTCCTCGGGTTCTGTTTCTTCATTTCCGTTTGCCGCACCTTCATAACCGGTTTCTGACACATATTCTTCTGCCGGTTCTTTATCAGCCTTTTTTAAGCCGGTTGCTGCAAAAAATATGATAACGCAGGCCGCAATGATCGCGATCGCAATAACCGCAATTACCGGTATGCCTGCAATGATTCCTATGATAAGGCCTACGGGCGCTTTCTCTTTGTTGTTCTGTTCATTCTCACTCATTTTTATTTTCTCCGTATCCGTTTTCGTAACTCACCGCGAATATTGTACCATACAGCATGCTTTTAAGAAACTGCTTGTTCATTACCCCGCATGTTCTTTGCTTTTATTGGGTTCTGAAAATATTTTTAAAAATGTTGTAACGTTTTTATACGGAGTCTGTTTATAAGGTATAAGGTTGCTACGACCAAAGGAAGGTTCAACACCGGCTCTGATCATTCAGATGAACCTTCCTTTCGGTCACAAGGTTTCGGCTAAAGGGAGAAATACTATGAAAAGAAGTTTATTGGGATGCTTTTTGATAATGATGACAGTCTTTGCCGGATGTACGTCAAAGACCGGAAATATACAGAACAATTACGAAGACTCGGTAAAGATCGGAATGGAAAAAGTAACAGAAGATGAAACTTTGGATACCGAAGAGGTTCCTTCCGATGAAACAGGAAGTGTTTCAAAAGAGATCATAAAACCCGATGAAGAAAATCTGTCTGAAAGCGGAAATATTGAATCTGATGGCACTTATGTTGAATCCGATGACATTTATAACGATCCGTTTTATGTATATCCTGACGGAAGCGTTGATATAAAGTATGCTGACGGACATACAGTCAATTCGGACGATTTTACAAGTTCGGAAGAATATGTATACATAGTCAGCCAGTTTGCCGAAAGCGATCATACCTTAAGCAGTATGTATGATATTGCCCGCTCTTATCCACAGTTTGCAGAAGGTGATTATGACTGGAATGTCACGAAAGACATTACTCTCCCCAAAGAAGCTGACGGGGTAAATATAGAATGGATAAGTTCCGACGAAAGTATACTTTCAAACAAAGGAGTTATCGTCAACAGACCACATGAGCACAGCAAATATGTAATGCTGACAGCGATCCTTACCAAGGATGAATACAAGCTTGTATCAAGGTATATAGTCAAAGTGGCAAGGGATATGTATGACAATGTGACCGAAGATATGATCTTAGGTCTGTCTGAGGATTATGAAAATATTAATCTGCTTTGGGAAATGGGTATTGATCTGGCAGAATATGACGGATGGTTCTATTGGTGTGATGAGCTTGAACAGCTTTATTTCTTCCAGGATGACCTTGACTCTATTTTTCTGACTGATGATCCGCCCAAAGACTATACGGCTCATGTTCAATGCACCGGCAAATTCTTTGAAGTAAAGGTTGAAACACTTCATGAAGCATATCTTGCAGTCAGCTCGCTTCGAAGCGTCACTTACTGCGACGATAAATATGAACTTCGCTTTGATGGTCATTTTGATGATATATGGGAAGGAATCTATGATTTCGGGCAGTATTATAACGGCGTACCCACTAACGGATTCTTCAGACTCGGAATCGACCATGACGGAGACATGAATTTCTTTAACAGCTATATGGTTCAGGTTCCGGACGGATTCGACACCAAGGCAGAGTATTCAATGAATGACATGATCAAAGATTATGATCTGCTGTTCGATCCTGAACTTAATATATATACTTCCGAAAAGTTCGGAATCGCTCTTGTATGGATCGGTTATACAAATAAACACACATGCGTTATCGTCGATGCAAAGACAGGCGACTTACTGTCTGAAGCTTCGACCATAATAACAAATTAGGAGATTATCGATTGGGATCTTAAATATTCCTGCTCTCTCTGGTTTAATAATTCTTCCGGGGACATGTTTAATAACTCGTCCTCGGAGATCCATCTGTAGGCAACCGTTTCACCTTCCTGTAAAACTACGCTTATTTTTTCACAGTCAGTTACACATAAGTATTCAACATAACAAGAATGCGTGGAATCTTTAACCAGTCGATAAATCTCCTTAAGTTCTTTGGCTTCTATTCCGGTTTCTTCTTTAAGTTCTCTGTATGCGGCTTCCAAGGGAGTTTCACCTTTAAGCGCCGAACCTCCTGCCGTAGCCTCCCACATATTAGGATACGGTTTTCTCGGATCACGCTGCATGATAAGGTAACTGCCGTCTGTGTGTCTAACCAAAACGCCGCACACCAGGTGGTACATCCCCTTTGGGATCGAAGCCTCTTCGCCCCGGATCAGAGTTACCCCTTCGATTATTTCAAAATCAGAATCATATGCATCCCAGATTTCCATTTTTTCACCTTAAATTCTTATCCTAAGTTTTCCTCGCCAAGCAGATCCATCACGAAGTTTTTGTCCCCGCAATCGGGATCGTTTGTCAAAAATGTTCCGCCTTCATGTAAGAAATATATCATTCCGTCCTCGGCTATGATCATCCTGTATCCCATAAATCCGTACATTCCGGGAATGACCGCTCTGATCATTCTGGCTTTTCTTGAGTCGGTCAATACTATTTCTTCTGCCGTGACGGCTCCGCATTCCGTATCGTTAACAAACAGACCTTCATAGTCTTCGCCGAG
>CACZOG010000065.1 GCA_902782715.1 uncultured Lachnospiraceae bacterium
AAGAATATGCAGTAGTCGATTATTTTGTTTGTTTTTCCTGTCTTGTCATCCATGTTTTTATGTACCGTTTATCGTACAGATATCTGTTCTTAAGAATCTGAGTCGCCGCTCTTTTCGGACTCTTCTTTCCTTAGATCTCGTATCTTGATATACTCCTCCGAAAGAGTTCTTTTCTTCTTAAACTTCTTGGGATTCTCTGCTTTGAATTCTTTGATATCTTTTATGACTTCTTTGTAAAGGTCGGGACGTTTTTCCTTCGTTCTTGAAAGCGATTCACCGACTCTGAATTTATCGATCTCCTTATGATTTCCCGATAGTAAAACATCGGGGACCTTCTTATCATGCCAGACCTCGGGACGCGTGTACTGAGGGTATTCGAGAAGCCCGTTTGAAAAGCTTTCGTCTTCCGCGGATTCGTCGCTTCCAAGCACTCCGGGAATAAGTCTCGAGATACAGTCTATCATCACCATCGAAGGCAGTTCTCCGCCCGTTAAAACAAAATCTCCGAGGGATACTTCATCGGTAACGATCTCTTCGATAACACGTTCGTCTATGCCCTCGTAATGGCCGCAGAGAAAAATAAGATTCTCCTCTTTGGAAAGTTCTTCGGCAAATGTCTGATCGAATGTTCTTCCCTGGGGTGTCATGTATAAAACCCTGACCTTTTTAGCTGTTTTTGATCTTCTGCCTTTTACGGATCTTACAACCGCCTCGTAAGCATCAAAAACAGGCTGAGCCTGCATCAGCATTCCGGCTCCGCCTCCGTAAGGATAATCATCCACCTTTTTGTGTTTGTCGGTGGAATAATCCCTTATATTAACAGCATTGATCGATATTATTCCCGCATCGGATGCGCGTTTTAAAATGCTTGTGTTAAGCGCATTTTCGACCATCTCGGGGAACAATGTCAGTATGTGAAAATTCAAATCCCACCTCAGTATATCCGAATGTTAAGCATTCGTTTTTCAAATAAGCCTTTTCGGGCTTTGTTTGCAATGATCAGAGCTCAGCTTCAGTTGTGAGCCGTTTTAATTAAAGTAATCCGGGCATTACGTGGATCGTCATGATATTTTCATCCAGATCGATATCCAGAATGCATTCTTCAATCGCAGGGATCAGCACTTCGCTTCCGTCTGCCCTTGTAACAGTATACACATCATTTGCCTTCGTGAAAAGGACATCCGTCAGCTCACCGAACTCTTCACCTTCGTCGGTTACAACCTTAAGCCCTAAAAGGTCTGCCACGAAAAACTCGTTTTCTTCAAGATCTACGGCATGCTCTCTGTCCACATAAATGTTCTTTCCCTTATAAGGCTCTATTTCGTTTATGTCCTTGAATTCCTTGAATTTAACAATGACATACTGCTTAAAATATTTAACACCTGCAATGTGCAAAGACATGAGTTCTTTGCCCGTATCAAGGAAAACCTCGTCAAGATCTTCGTATCTTGAAGGGTCGTCCGTTGTGGGGAAAACCTTTACTTCACCCTTGATTCCGTGTGTCGATGTTATTGCACCAACCTGTAAATATTTGCTTGAATCTATTTCCAAATCCGTGTCTCCGTTTCTTAGATCTACTTTTTAGTAACAAATTTTTTAAAGATAAATATAATATGCGCAGACTTTTTTATCTGCCGAATTTTTACCGGTTCGCAGCCGCCTTCTTTTCCCTCTTCTTAAACAATACCGAGCGGAAAAGGATTATATTGAGCACTATGAAGTAAAGTGCAATAACACCCATCGTGATGTATACGCTTGTTGCGCTCTTCGGGCAGAATGCCGCAACCAGCATCATGGGGAAGCCAAGAAGGATTGCGGGGAAGTTCTGATAAACTATATTCTCCGATGCGGGTGTTTCAAACGAGGGATCGATTTCTCTTAAAAGAATTACACCCGTTGATGCTGTTCCGGTAAGCATTCCGTACATAACCATGAACTGCTCATGCGCATATTTCGGGAAAAGCTTGAATGAAACCAGCTTGATGTAAAGGAATGTTACAAGTACACCCACGATTCCGAGGATAAGAAGCACTACCCAGTAATCTTTAATCAAATCAACTCTGATTGCACCGATTCCCGCAACAATCATGATATCGAAGGCAAAGCCTGCGATTCTGTTTAAAAGGAAATTATTGACGTAATCCCTGTGCATGAGTTTCGTTTTTCTTAAAATTTTTAAAATCTCTTTTACGATAACGGCAGAAAGCGCACCAAAAAGGAAGTTGAAACCGTAAATGGTTGTAACAAGACCCTTTCCTACCAGTTTGCCGAGAACGGTCATTATCGTAAATGTCAACGCGTAGCAGACGAAAACAAGCGCTATCTGAAGCGTAAGCTTGTCAATCGAGTCAACCATCGGCACTTCACCGTCTTCTTCAACAAGCTCGGTATTTAACTGTGCTGCCGCTTCACGGATAACAATGTCGCCTTTTCTCTTGTGATAGTTAAGGTAAATTACACCGCCGATACTTGCTGCGAGGAAACCAAGTGCGGCTATCGTAAGGCCGAATGATTTGCCTCCGACAAATCCGTATTCGTTCTCATAAATCGAGCCGTAGTTTAATGCCTGTCCGGTACCCTGTCCGAATCCGAACGAAAGAATGATACCGCTCGCCTTAATCAGAGAGGGAATTATAAAAGAAGCAACAACCGTAATCGCAAGTCCTACAAAGCCCTGTAAAAGATATGTGCTTACAGTCGTAATACCTGTGTTTATTACTTCATTTACCCTGCCTTTTACTTTGCCTTTGTTTTCAGACTTTCTTAGAGTCATGGCTATAAAACCGACAGCAAGGCAGTGATACGTAAGAACTTCGAGTGCCTCGATTCCCGTCATCGAAGCTCCCTCTGAAAATACGGGAAGATTAAAAAGATATTCGCCTGCGGTAAATTTAAATATGGTCGAAACCAGAAGAAGAAAAATACCGCCGATAACCGAAACGGGGATCAGAGATTTTCTTAAGAACGGAATATACCTTTTTAAAGTATTTCCTACCAGTAATCCGCCCATTACAAGCGCCATAAAAAGAATGATCGTCCACACATTTGTGCTCGCAAAAGATAATCCGCTGGACATGTGCCCCTCCAAGATAGTTAGTTTGTGCTTTTAGGAATATATTTATCCATTAAAAGCTTGTAAAGATAACCCGGATATTTGCATTTCGGGTTGCTGATTTCATAATATTTTTTGTCTTTGGTGGAGATCAGAAGATAACCGTGGAAGAAAATGTCGTATCCTCTTATATCGGTAAGTGCTATTTTCTTATCTCCGACAGACAGTGTTTTGTTGCTTAATGATAATTTTCCCTCTGAAACAACGGTTTCAGAATGACCTTTGGTGATTTCTTTCATAACCTGATCGGGATGGGAAACAAGTTCGATCTCCTCTTCAAATGCCGGAAGAGCGGCTATTTCCTCTTTCTGCCATGAATCCCACTCGGGTATTTTCTCAAAATCGAAATCCTCTCCGGAAAGTATTCCAAATTCATTATACATGCCTTTTAAGCCGCAGTCACAAAAAAACTGATTTTTTTTGGAATGAATTGTGGCAAATTTCCCGCATTTCGGGCATACAACAAGCTCATATTCAATCCCTTCGGCAGCTTTTCTGCTCTTATAGGCAATTTTACGATCGCGGTTAAACTCATAGGCATCTTCGAAAATATCTTCATTGATAGCCTTATCAAGCTCATCGGCACTCATATTCTTTAAATCTTCGGGGGAATAAATATGAACAAGCTCGGCAGTGATCTCACCTTTTCTTATATCAGATGCCCATCTGGGCGAGGTAAGAAATCCGCCGTGGATTTTAAAAGTCACTAAAGTGAAGCCGAGTTTTTTGACAACCGCTGCCGTGGAAGGAACAATTTTATTTGAAAGTCCGTCCGCCGATCTGACACCCTCGGCGAAGAGTCCGACATTATGTCCGGCCTGCAGATGTTTCTTCATTTCGACCACGGTATTTAATCCGACGGTACCCTTTTCGCGAACGATCGGACGGAAGTAGGAATTTATGATCTTACCTCCCAATCCGCCTCTTACGACATGCTCGCTGGACACAAAATACAGGTGTTTGTCAATTGAATCGCCCACCCAGACCATGTCAAGATTGGTTACATGGTTGCAGATGAGCAAAAAGGGAACATCGGGCATACTGATAATGTCTTTCCTCTTAAAGTTAAATCTGGATTTAACAAAAGGAACGACCGTTTTTTTAGCGAAATTGTATTTTTTTACGTCAGATTTGTATGTGTCCCTGTTCCCCATATATTGTATAGTGCCGATTTAGCACTTTTTGCCCTTTTCT
>CACZOG010000066.1 GCA_902782715.1 uncultured Lachnospiraceae bacterium
ATGATAGAGGATTACACATTTGATTTTGATCTGTCCGGACTGGAAGAGAAGATGGCTGTAGGTATAGATATAGTCGAAGAAGGCGTAGCCTGGTATTCATGGGAACACAAGGTGCCGATCATTCGATTCATAGAAACTGATGGGGAATGGGACTACAATATTCAGTACAGAGTTATTGGCAGACCTGAAATATAAATGTGCTAAAGAGAGGAAAATGAAGAAATGAGAATTGCTGTTGCAGGTACAGGATATGTCGGAATGTCTATAGCGACACTTCTTGCACAACATAACAAAGTTGTTGCCGTGGACATTGTTAAAGAAAAGGTTGATAAGATCAACCAAAGAATATCTCCGATTCAGGATAATGAGATCGAAGAATATCTTGCCAACAAAGAATTGGATCTATATGCTACAACCGATATGGAAGAGGCATACAAAGATGCAGATATAGTTGTTATCGCAGCACCCACCAATTATGACAGCGACAAGGACAGATTTGATACTTCGGCTGTAGAAAGCGTTATCGATGCTGTTATGAAGATCAATCCCGAGGCTCTTATGGTTATCAAATCTACGATTCCCGTAGGTTATACGCAGAAGATCCGCACAGCAAAGAACTCTGACAACATTATTTTTTCACCGGAATTCTTAAGAGAATCCAAAGCACTTTATGACAATCTTTATCCCAGCAGAATTATCGTCGGTACTGACATGACCGATGAGAGACTTGTTAAGAAAGCGAATGAATTCGCAATGCTCATCAAAGACGGTGCGATCAAGAAAGATGTAGAAATTAAGATAATGGGCTTCTCGGAAGCTGAAGCCGTTAAATTATTTGCCAATACTTATCTTGCGTTAAGGGTAAGTTTCTTCAATGAACTTGATACTTATGCCGAGGTAAAAGGCCTTGATTCTCAGTCCATTATTGACGGTGTATGTCTCGATCCGAGAATCCAGAGCTTTTACAACAATCCTTCGTTCGGATACGGTGGATACTGCCTTCCCAAGGATACAAAGCAGCTTCTTGCCAATTACAAGGAGGTTCCCGAGAATCTTATCGAAGCAATTGTTAAGAGTAACGGAACCAGAAAAGATTTTATCTCCGAGCAGATCCTTAAGAAAGCCGGATTTTATGAGAAGTTTAACCGCATGGACAATCCTGCCGGCAGTGAATTAAAGTGTGTTATCGGCGTATACAGACTTACGATGAAGTCAAATTCCGACAACTTCCGCCAGAGCTCCATTCAGGGAATCATGAAGAGACTTAAGGCAAAGGGTGTTGAAGTAATAATTTATGAGCCCATGCTTGAAGACGGCAGCACCTTCTTCGGAAGCAAAGTTGTCAATGACCTTGACAAGTTCAAGCAAAGAAGCGAAGTTATCGTTGCCAACAGATATGACAAATGCTTCGAAGACGTTAAGGATAAAGTATATACAAGAGATATTTTCCAGAGAGACTAGTTAAGTGAGAATTTACAAAAAAAATAAGAAAAGAATTTACAGAATAATAAGTGCCATGATGGGATTGATAATCGTTGTCATGGCCTTTTCCTTTGTCCCGATAAAGGCAGAGGCGGCAACGGATTTTAACACATTTCCTTACGGATACAGAGTTAAGTTAAGGGAACTTCAGAGTGCACATCCGAACTGGACTTTTGTTCCTCTTAATACGGGACTTGACTGGAATACCGTTGTCAACGAGGAAATGCAGGGCAACAGAAGCCTTATATACATAACAGCCAAGGATTCATGGAAATCCAAGGACCCCGGCGATTATGATCCCTCAACGGGAACTTTTATCGGAAAATCCGGAAAGAACTGGGTGCGTGCTTCAAGAGAAGCTGTCGAATACCATCTCAATCCGGTTAATTATTTTGATGAATATCATATTTTTGCATTCGAGCAATTATCTTATAATCCCGCCATTCACAATGCAGACGGGGTGGAAGCCATTATAGCAAATTCGTGGATGTCCCACAGACCTCTTGAAGATCAGCCCAATTCTGAATTTAATTATTCCAATGTATTTGTTCAAAACGGAATAGACAGCGGAGTGAGTCCGTATCATCTCGCAAGCCGTGTTCTTCAGGAACAGGGAAGGGGAGATGTTGCCAATAAGGTTAATCACAATGCGCTTATATCGGGAGTTTATCACGTATACAATTATTACAATATGGGTGCAAGCGGAAACACCGAGGCTCAGATAATAGCAAACGGAGTTACGTATGCGGAACAACAGGGCTGGGATACGAGATTTAAAGCTCTTACGGGCGGAGCGAAGAAGATCGGAGAATCATGGATCAACAGAGGTCAGGATTCGCTTTACCTTCAGAAATTCGATGTAGACAATTCTGACGGCGGCCTTTACTGGCATCAGTATAAGCAGAATATTCAGGCTCCGATGTCCGAGAGCGGTATGGTTTACAGAGCGTATGAGGGATGCGGTGCAATCAATCAGAATTTCGTATTCGAAATACCGGTTTACAAAAACATGCCCGAAAGCGAAGCACCGATTTCGGTTGAAAAGGTATATGAATTTGTTCGAAGACTTTACAGAGTCTGTCTTGACAGAGAGGCTGATGCGGACGGCCTTGATGTGTGGACACAGGCCCTGGTAAGCCGTGCACAGAACGGTTCTCAGGCGGCTTCCGGATTTGTTTTTTCCGAAGAGTTTAAAGGGAAAAATTACTGCAACGAATGCTATGTAAAGCATCTTTACAATGCATTCCTGGGGCGTGAATATGATCAGCCCGGACTGGAACATTGGGTTGCACTTCTTCAAAGCGGGCAGACCAGAGAAGAGGTATTTAACGGATTTGCCGTAAGCGAAGAATTCAAGGGCATATGTGAAAGCTACGGAATCGAGCAGGGCAGCGGAATGGCAGTTCCGGAGCGCGGTACAAGACCGATGGGAGATTGTTGCGGCTGCGGTAAAGAAGACGATGTCAAATTGTTCGTTACCAGACTTTACAGAGTTTGCCTAGACCGTGAACCTGACGGAGACGGGCTTTACAATAACTGTATGGTTCTTTGGGGTGGCGCAATGACAGGTACTCAGGTTGCACACGGATTCATATTCAGTGAAGAGTTCATGGGTCATAATTATGATGACTCAACCTATGTCGAATATTTGTACAAAGCATTTATGGGAAGAGAGTCCGATCCGCCGGGCAAAGAATCGTGGATGATTACTCTTTCGAACGGTGCAACGAGAGAAGAGGTATTCTACGGATTTGCACAGAGTGTGGAATTTAATGATCTGTGCAGACAATATGGTATTTCAAACTGATACAAACCGTTGATTTTGTTGATTTTATGAGCAAAATTTGGTATATTAGAATAGTTGAATTATGATTTAAAACAAAGGAGAATAATTGTGAAAAAAGCACTTATTACAGGTATAACGGGACAGGACGGATCATTCCTTGCGGAATTCCTTCTTGAAAAAGGATATGAAGTTCACGGAATCACAAGAAGAGCTTCTATCGCAAACACATCCAGAATCGAGCATTTGATCAAAGCAGGTTCTGTAAAACTGTATGACGGAGACTTATCGGATTCTACATCGCTTATCAAGATAATCGATATCGTAAGACCCGATGAAATATATAACCTTGCGGCTCAGTCACATGTACAGGTATCTTTCGATGTACCCGAGTATTCGGGAGATGTAGATGCCATCGGTGTACTCAGGATCCTTGAAGCCGTAAGAATGCTCGGATTGGAGAAGACTACAAAGATTTATCAGGCATCCACATCCGAGCTTTACGGAAAGGTTGAGGAAGTACCTCAGTCCGAGAAAACTCCTTTCCATCCTTACTCACCTTACGCAATTGCAAAGCAGTACGGTTTCTGGATGATGAAGGAATACAGAGAAGCTTACGGAATGTTCTGTGTAAACGGTATTCTTTTTAACCATGAATCGGAAAGAAGAGGCGAGACATTCGTAACAAGAAAGATAACGCTTGCTGCAGGAAGGATCGCAGAAGGACTTCAGGATCATCTTGAACTCGGAAATATGGATTCACTCAGAGACTGGGGTTATGCTAAGGATTACGTAGAGTGTATGTGGCTTATCATGCAGCAGGATACACCCGATGATTTCGTAATTGCAACAGGTGTTCAGCATACAGTAAGAGACTTCACTGAAAAGGCATTCGCAGCAAACGGTATCAAGATCCGCTGGGAAGGCAAAGGTGTTGATGAGAAGGGATATGACGCAGAGACAGGCAAGATGCTCGTATGCGTAAATCCTCAGTGGTTCAGACCTACAGATGTTGATAACCTTTGGGGAGATCCCACAAAGGCAAAAACAGTACTCGGATGGAATCCTCAGAAGACTTCCTACGAAGAACTTATAAAGATCATGGCAGAACACGATCGTGCTCTTGCAAAGCGTGAGAAAGCATTGGCTAACGCATAAATATAAGCCTTCCCCTCGAGGGCGAACGTCGTCCGGTGGACGACAAGTTTGTGAGCCGACCGAGCCGGCAGGCGAGACAAGGTGGCACGAAGTGCCGGATGAGGTGTAATCATTTGAAATGCATCATACTCGCTGGCGGGAGAGGAGACAGATTATGGCCCCTCTCCCGTCAAAGTTATCCGAAACAATTTATCAAACTTCAGGGTGATCACTCTCTGTTTCAGGAAACGATAGCAAGAAATATTCCTTATTGTGACGAATTCATCATTATAACCAATGAGGAATACCGTTATATAGCAATCAACCAGGTTGCTGCTTTTCAGGGACTGGTACACAGATACATTTTCGAGGGAGAAGGACGTAAAACTACCGCGGCTCTTACCCTGGCATGTTTACGACTTGAGAAATCGGAAACGGTTCTTGTTGTTCCAGCCGATCAGGTTGTTGACGGGATCAATTACAAGGACGATATCACGAGAGCCAAAGAATTATCCGCTGACGGTTATATCGTTACATTCGGCATGCAGGTTAATTCTCCGGAGGAAAGATACGGATACATTAAGGCTGACGGCGAAAACGTTGATGCATTCGTTGAAAAACCCGATTACGAAACCGCAGTTGAATACATGAGATCAGGAAAGTATCTCATCAACAGCGGAATGATGCTCTTCAGAGTCGGAGATTTCATAGACGAATTAAAAAATTATTCTCCTGATATTTTTAAACTCTGTAAGAACGCACTTAAAGGAAGAAAAGTCAAAGGCAATTCGGTTACATATCC
>CACZOG010000067.1 GCA_902782715.1 uncultured Lachnospiraceae bacterium
CAGCATTATCATAGATTTTCTTCCCGAGATGAGCGGGGAAGAACTTGAGGAATATCTTAAGAAGCTTTTAAACCGGAAGTCAGAAAAGGCGGAAAAAGCAGCATTTTCGGACATCCTCAAAGGACTGCTCGGAGAAGACATAGCCGAAGCGGTCATCAAAAGAGCGGCATCAGATTCGTCTGAAAAGGCTGACAGCAAAGATACATTGCAGGCTGTTATAAAAGAGATCAAAGCATTCACGGTTTCGATCAAAGACCATGATACCTTCTCCAACGCTCAGGTTACGGGCGGCGGAGTTGATATAAACGAAGTTGATGCGAATATGGAGTCAAAGCTTTGCAAAGGGCTTTACTTTGCCGGAGAGGTTCTGGATGTTGACGGAACATGCGGCGGATACAACCTTCACTGGGCATTTGCATCAGGCTTTAAAGCGGGGGAGAGCGCAGGGGGATTTGTTGACTAAAAACCCCAAAAGAAGGATAATATCTAAATGTTTTAAGAGGAGAATAAAATGAAAAGAAGTAATGTTTTTGTTGGTTTGGCAGCAGCAGTTTTCTGCTTTTCCTTAACGGCATGCGAACTTAAACCCCAGGTTATGGACGGTCCGGGAATGATCAACGAACCCGACCAGTGGACAACCACGGAAAACGATCCGGTAAAAGACGGAAATGACGGCGGTCAGACCGATACCGATCCTGTCGGAAACGACGTGAGCACGGGTAATGACAATGTTGTTACGGTTGATGACGAAACTTTATATCTTTCTTTTATAAATGATGAATGCAAGGCTCGTTTCGATCAGGTTATCAAAGACAAGAATGAAGAATATACATTAAGCGGGTTAGTTGAAGCTCAGGCTGATGAAAGTTATTCATACTATTATTACTATGATGAAAATGAGGAATATGACTATTCGGCAGTTGAATATTATTCTTTTATAGACTGTGGAGATGACGGAAACAAGGAACTTGCTCTCTGGGTAGCATTAACGCTCTACCCCTCGGAAGATTTCGAGACAACCGAGAACTATTACTACATCATCAAGAATTTTGACGGCGAGTTAAGATGCGTGGCTGATGATGAAGCATCCTACAGAACATGGTTATACATTAACGAATACGGCGTAATGGTTAAGAGCGGAAGCGGCGGAGCGACTCTTTTCTGTGCAGACACCAGTTTTGTAAATGCCGATGGAGAATATGTATTTGATTATACCCAGAACTCTCACATGGCACTTGCAGAGCCCATGGTTCCGATTTATGAGATGCCTTCTTATGTTCGTGAAGATCCGGATTGTTACGAAGAAGAATTTGCATTCGAAAACGAGTTCACAACAGATGTTTACAATTTCTGCGAGGCACCTGATTATCCCAGTGGAATGACTTCAGACGAAAATGGCAAATTTGATGCCGAAAGTCAGAAGAAATACGATCAGTACATGAAGGATCTCGATGATTATTACGCAAAGAATATTTATTCATTTTATGATGTATACGGAAATTATGTGGAACCTTCGGACAAGATCAAGAAGTTCCTTGACAAAAATTCGATAGAATATTATTCGGGTACGGAAATAGATCAGATCATTTCTGAGCATGAAGCCGAGATCGGAATGACAGATAAGATCAAAAACGGCGAAGAAGTTAAATGGATCGGCATCAATATTCCGACATACACAGAAGACGATTACATCGGCTCCTACAAGGATGACATGGGTGACGAGAATCTCCAGATCGCAAAAGGCGATGACGGCAAGTACATTATTCAGATAGGAGTTTACAGACTCTGCTTTATGCCCGACGGCGTAGGCGAATTTATCTGGGACGGAAGAATGGATTTCTCGATTCCCGACGAAAACGGAAACAATCTTGAAGGAAACATCACGCTTGACGGCAAAAATGCCACCGTGACTTTTACATATTCGGAATGGGAGTATATCAATCCCGGCGATCAGTATGTTTACGAGAAAGTTTCGGATACACCCAATCTTTATGAATACCATTACAACTAGAATGACTAAAAGGAAAAAATATGACTAAAAGACTCTACAACGCTAAAATCATTACAATGGTCGAAGGCGAAGATATCTTCGACGGAGAGATCCATATTGACGGAAATAGGATCACTTATGTCGGCCCTGCCACGGAAGGCGGAAGCTTCGATGAAGAGATCGACTGCGAAGGAAACGTGCTGCTTCCCGGTTTTAAGAATGCACATACTCATTCCGGAATGACGGCTTTCCGTTCGCTTGCTGACGACCTTAATCTTCAGGACTGGCTTAACAACGAGATCTTCCCCAGAGAAGCCAGGATGACTCCCGAAGATGTTTACTGGCTTTCACAGCTGGCTTACCTTGAGTATTTAACATCGGGAATCACCGCATGCGGCGATATGTATCTTACACCCGAGTCGATATTAGACGCTTCGGTTGATTTCGGAATGCGCTGCCAGATGGTTTCGGGACTTAACAAATTCGGTCCGACGCTTGAGGTTCTTGAGAGAAGATATAACGAATTAAACGGAAAGAATGAGCTTGTCGGATTTCTCATGGGAGTACATGCGGAATACACCTGCGATAAGGAACTTCTTGAAAAAGTCTCCGAGCTTATTCACAAATACAAAGCACCTTTATATACGCACATGTCGGAAACCCAAACCGAGCATGAGGAATGTAAACAGAGATACGGAATGACTCCTATGGCATTTTTTGACAGCCTCGGACTCTGGGACTTCGGCGGCTGCATCTATCATGGTGTATGGGTTGAAGATTCGGACATGGAGATCATGAAAAAAAGAGGCATAAGAGTAGTTAGCAATCCCGGCTCGAATACCAAACTTGCAAGCGGAATAGCACCTGTTAGCAAATACTTGGAAAAGGGAATAGAAGTTGCACTCGGAACCGACGGACCTTCCTCCAATAACTGCCTTGATTTCTTCAGGGAAATGTTCCTTGTCACAGGTCTTGCGAAACTTAGAGACAAGGATCCGAAGGCAGTGGATGCAATGGGAGTTTTAAAGATGGCCTGCGTAAACGGAGCACATGCGATGGGACTTTTTGACAACGATGCACTTGCTGTCGGAAAGCTTGCGGACATCATCATGATCGACCTTTATCAGCCCAATATGCGCCCGATTTTAAACATTTCGAAGAACATTGTTTACTCGGGAAGCAAGACAAATATAAAAATGACGATGATAAACGGCAAAGTCCTATACAAAAACGGACAATTTAGTGATACAATAGATATCGATGCTATATATGATAAATGTGAAGAAATTACAAAACGTCTCAAATAAAGGGGGATACTAAAATGCAAAAGATGACCTTTACTTCCAACCAGACAGCATTTGAGTATGCAATTTACGAAATCGTAGGAAGCTATTTTAAGAAAGCTACCTGCCAGTCAACAATTCAGGAACAGAAACTTATCGTGCACTTCAAAGAGCAGAAGCAGGATACACAGTGCCTTATGGAGAATAAGGTTGACAGCTACGTTCGCGGAGTCCTTTTAAAGAAGCTTCCTGCAGATCTCTGGGAAGAGGAAGTTAGCGTAGAGATAAGAAAAGCTCCCGAGAGTGATGTCATGAACATCATTTTCTACGGTGAAAAATATGCTCTTATAGTGAAAGGCGCGTACAGAGGCAAGAACAACGCCGAATTCAACTACAGATTTTTTACTAAATAATGAACAGAAAAACTTTAGAAATATTAGAGTATGACAAATTAATAAAGTTACTTTCCGGGTGTGCCACCAGTGAGCTCGGAAAGGTTAAGTGCGCCTCTCTGCATCCGTTACGGAATAGAGAGGCCATTTTAAACAATTTACAAAATACATCAGATGCGGTTGCAAGAGTCCTTGCGAACAAAAGAATATCGTTCGCAGGTAACAGAGATTTAAGCGAGTGCTTTAAGGTATTAAGTGTCGGGGCAAGCCTTGATATATCCGAGCTTTTAAGCGTTGCATCAAGTGCCGAATGCGTATCCAATGCGCGTTCATGGGGCGTTGAGGACGAAAAAGAAGACTCGTTAAAAGAGATGTTCGAAAGTCTTGCACCTTTGAATGAGCTTTCAAGGGAAATAAGAAGAGTCATCGTCTCCGAGGACGAGATAGCCGATGATGCTTCAAGCACCTTAAAAGACATAAGAAGAGAAAAGGCAAATACCACATCGAAGATTCACTCCGACCTTAACAAAATGGTCAGTTCCACATACAGAACATATCTTCAGGACGCAGTCATTACGATGCGTAACGACAGATACTGTATTCCCGTCAAAGCGGAATACAAAGGCTCCGTAAAAGGTATTGTTCACGATCAGTCAAAGGGTGGAATGACCTTTTTTATCGAGCCTGCGGGTATTGTTGAATTAAACAACAGGATCCAGGAACTCGAGGTGGAAGAAAGAGAAGAGATCAACCGAATCCTTCATGTTTTATCAAACGAGGCGGGCGAGCATCTTGAAGAGCTTAAGGCCAATCAGGAGATCATGACGGATCTGGATTTCATATTCGCCAAAGCTAAACTCGCCATCGAACAGGAAGCGGTCATGCCTGACTATGAATCGGGCGAGTATCTGGATATCAGGAAGGCAAGACATCCTTTTATAGACAAGTCAAAAGTAGTTCCTATAGACATTCTTTTAGGTGAGAGTTATTCCTGCCTCATCGTTACGGGACCGAACACGGGCGGTAAAACGGTATCGCTTAAGACAACGGGACTTTTATGCGCGATGGGCCAGTCGGGACTTTTCATTCCCGCCGCTCCCGGAAGCAAACTTAAGATCTTCAGAGATATTTATGCGGAGATCGGAGACGAGCAGAGCATCGAGCAGAATCTTTCCACGTTCTCCGGACACATGAAGGGAATCGTATCGATC
>CACZOG010000068.1 GCA_902782715.1 uncultured Lachnospiraceae bacterium
AAACATTTGTACAATGACGGTTTTTATAACGAGAATATGGTAACGAATGACTTCGTGGATGAGATGACCAACGGTAACGGACAGCGCGTTATAAGCGTGATGAAAGCACAGGGCATCTATAACAATTTCATGTGGGATTATGCAACGCTTAAGAATCTTGATACCATGACTGACATAAAGGATGACGATTCTTATAACTTCTTTGTTCTTGAGAACGATACGACACACGATCCCCTCCTTTTACATGAACCCGAATACGATATTGCCTATGACATTGACAATACGGCATACGAGGCGGAGCATTCCGACAGATATACGGTTGACGGAGTTACTCTTAACATGGGTTCTCTTGAAAGTTATGAGTTCTATCAGACCAACATGGCCGCAATGCTGGCTTTGGGAAGATGGTTTGAATATCTTAAGAAAGAAGGCGTGTATGATAACACAAGGATCATAATCACGGCGGATCACGGCAGGGCTCTTCATTTAAACGATATGTATCACATGGATGACGGCAGTGACGAGTTTTTCGACATCGAGGCATATTATCCGATCCTTCTTATAAAAGATTTCGATGCAAAGGAGTTCAGCATAAGCGAGGAATTTATGACGAACGCAGACGTTCCGACATATGCACTGGAAGGACTTGTTGAAGATCCCGTCAATCCTTACACGGGAAAACCCATCAATAATGATTCGAAATATGATCACCCTCAGAATATCCTCGGTTCGGGCAAATGGGTGGTCGATGAGAATAACGGAAACGAATTCCTTCCGGGACTCTGGCTTTCGGTTGAATACGATATGCGTGATAAGAACAACTGGACGGTCATTAAAGACGAAAGAGGAAAAGACGAATAAAACGAACATTTGTTCATTTAATATATAGACATAAATTTACTAAAATGATATACTGACATTCGGTATATCATTTTTTGTGTTTATCACAGCCTTCCCCTTGAGGGGAAGGTGTCAGCGAAGCTGACGGATGAGGTGTTCTATAATGGATAATAAATTTATATTACATTCCGAATATCAGCCTACCGGAGATCAGCCGCAGGCTATCAAAGAACTGGTCGAGGGTTTTAAAAAGGGAAATCAGTGCGAGACTCTGCTCGGTGTTACGGGTTCGGGTAAGACTTTTACCATGGCAAATGTTATCGCCGCATTAAATAAGCCGACACTGATCATCTCGCATAACAAAACTCTTGCGGGGCAGCTTTATTCTGAGATGAAAGAGTTTTTCCCCGAGAATGCGGTTGAGTATTTCGTATCTTATTACGATTACTACCAGCCCGAAGCCTATGTTCCCTCAACGGATACCTATATTGAGAAAGATTCTTCGGTTAACGAGGAGATCGATAAATTAAGACTTTCCGCAACCGCATCCCTGACGGAAAGAAGGGATGTTATCGTTGTGGCTTCCGTATCATGCATATACGGCTTAGGTTCGCCCGAGGATTACGAGGCAATGATCATGTCGCTTCGCCCCGGTATGCAGATCGACCGTGATGAGATCATAGAAAGACTTGTCGACATGCAGTATGAGAGAAACGATATGGATCTTACGCGTTCGTCTTTCAGAGTACGCGGTGACACGCTTGAGATATCCAAGGCCGAAGGCGGCGAAGGTGTCATAAGACTTTCTTTCTGGGGCGACGAGATAGAAGAGATCGCCGAGATAGATCCCGTTACGGGAAAGAAAAGATCGGTGCTTTCGTATGTCGCGATTTTCCCCGCTTCACACTATGTTATCGGTAAAGAGAAAATAGAGATCGCATGTAAGAAACTCGAAGAAGAAATGCGTGAGCGTGTCGAATACTTTAAGAAAGAAGAACGATATGTCGAAGCACAGAGGATTTTGGAGAGAACAACATTCGATCTTGAGATGTTAAAAGAAACAGGCGTCTGCTCCGGCATAGAGAACTATGCTCCCGTGCTTGCGGGATTAAAACCCGGAGATCCGCCTCACTGTCTCATGGATTATTTCAAAGATGATTTTCTCATGATCATCGATGAGTCACACATTTCTATCCCTCAGATCGGCGGAATGTATGCGGGAGACAGAGCGAGAAAGAATACTCTTGTTGATTTCGGATTCAGACTTCCTTCGGCACTCGATAACAGACCTTTGTCTTTTAACGAGTTTGAGGACAGGATAGACCAGCTTCTCTGCGTATCGGCTACGCCTTCGAAGTATGAAGAAGAGCATGAAATGTTAAGAGCCGAGCAGATCATCAGACCTACGGGACTTCTCGATCCCGAGATTTTCGTACGTCCTACCGAAGGCCAGATCGACGATCTGATCTCGGAAATAAACAAAGTAACGAAAGCCGGCAACAAGGTTCTTGTTACAACGCTTACCAAGCGTATGGCGGAGGACCTGACCGATTACCTTAAAGATGTCGGAATAAGAGTCAAATATCTGCACTCGGATATTGACACTCTTGAAAGAGCGGAGATAATAAGAGACATGCGTCTTGACGTATTCGATGTTTTGGTCGGGATCAACCTTCTTCGTGAAGGTCTCGATATTCCCGAGATCGCGCTCGTTGCAATACTCGATGCGGACAAGGAAGGTTTCCTTCGTTCCGCAACGTCTCTGATCCAGACCGTCGGAAGAGCCGCACGTAACAGCGAAGGCCATGTTATAATGTATGCCGATTCGATCACCGATTCGATGAAAGTTGCGATCGACGAGACGAAGAGACGTCGTGAGATCCAGGAGCAGTACAATGCGGAACACGGCATTACTCCCACAACGATCAAGAAGGCCGTAAGGGATGTTATTTCTATCTCCAAGAAGGTTGCCGAGGTCGAGACGAACTGGAAACTTGAACCCGAGAGCATGAATCTTAAAGAGATCAACGAACTTATAGCATCTGTTGAGAAACAGATGAAGAAAGCCGCAACGGATCTTGACTTCGAAAGCGCCGCAATGTACAGAGACAAGATCGTGGAACTTAAGAAGATCCGCGAAGGCATAACTGAATGAGGTTTTATATGGCACAGAAGATGCTTAAAAAAGGCGATGTGATAAGGATCGTCGGAGCAAAAGAACATAACTTAAAAGGAATAGATGTAGAAATACCGAGAAACAAATTCGTCGTAATAACAGGTCTTTCGGGATCGGGTAAATCCTCCCTTGCATTTGATACGATCTATGCCGAAGGACAGAGAAGATATATGGAGTCTCTCTCTTCGTATGCGAGACAGTTCTTAGGACAGATGGAGAAGCCCAATGTCGAATTCATCGAAGGACTTTCTCCCGCGATCAGTATCGATCAGAAGTCGACCAACAGGAACCCCCGTTCCACCGTCGGAACGGTTACTGAAATATATGATTATTTAAGACTTCTTTATGCAAGGATCGGAATCCCTCACTGTCCGGACTGCGGAAAGGAAATATCAAGACAGTCCGTTGACGAGATGGTTGATAAGATCCTCTCGCTCCCCGAAGGAACGAAGATCCAGGTTTTATCACCCGTTATAAGAGGTCGTAAGGGCGAGCATGAAAAGCTTCTCGCAAGAGCGGCTAAATCGGGATATCTTCGTGCAAGGATCGACGGAAGCATTTACGATCTGGACGAAGAGATCAAACTTGATAAAAATATCAAACACAACATTGATATCGTTATAGACAGACTTGTTGTAAAAGAAGACATCCAGAGCAGACTTACCGAATCTGTTGAGGGAGCGCTCAATCTTTCGGAAGGACTTCTCACTGTGGCTGATTCAGAAGGAAACGAACTTCATTTCAGTCAGTCTTTCTCATGCCCCGACTGCGGAACGAGCATTGATGAGATCGAACCGAGAAGTTTCTCTTTTAACAATCCTTTCGGTGCATGCCCCGCATGTGACGGTCTCGGATTTAAAAGAGATTTTGACATCGACATGATGATCCCCGACAGATCATTATCTCTTTCCGAAGGTGCTATCCAGGTAATCGGATGGAAGAACAGCAAGAAGGACGGTTCTTTTTCTCATGAAGTTTTAAAGGCTTTGGCAGAACACTTTAAGTTTTCAATGGATACTCCTTTTGAAGAACTTCCCGAGGAGGTTCAGGATGTTATCATAAACGGAACGGACGAATTTGTTAACGTTCATTATGAGAGTTCAAGAGGCAGGGGAGTGTACCCCATTCAGTTCGAAGGCCTAATGAAAAATGTCATCGACAGATACAAGCAGACTCCATTCGACAAGGCGAGAATGGAATACGAGAAGTACATGTCGGATACGCCCTGCTCGGAGTGTAACGGCAAGAGACTTAAGAAAACTTCACTTGCGGTTACCGTTAATGATAAGAACATCTACGATGTTACGATGATGTCACTCGGAGAACTTCATGACTTTTTCGAGGGCATGAAACTTGAAGGCAATGCAGAATTGATCGGACATCAGATCTTAAAAGAGATAAAAGCAAGGGTAGGTTTTCTGATAGATGTAGGCCTGGGTTACCTTGCTCTTTCGAGACCGACCGCAACCCTTTCGGGCGGCGAGGCTCAGAGAATCCGACTTGCCACGCAGATTGGTTCGGGACTCGTCGGAGTAACATACATCCTTGACGAACCGAGTATCGGACTTCATCAGAGAGACAATGACAAACTCCTTGCTTCTTTAAAGAAATTAAGAGATCTCGGAAATAACCTGATCGTTGTAGAGCACGATGAGGATACCATGCTTCAGGCCGATTATATCGTGGATATCGGACCTCAGGCAGGTGAGAAGGGCGGTCAGGTCGTTGCATGCGGAAGCGCCGAAGATATCATGAAATGCCCCGATTCGATAACGGGCATGTATCTTAAGGGCGACCTGTTTGTTCCCGTACCTTACGCACGAAGAAAACCGAAGGATTTCATAACGGTTGTCGGAGCAAGCGAAAACAATCTAAAGAACATAGACGTTGACATTCCTCTCGGAGTGTTTACCTGCGTAACCGGTGTTTCGGGTTCGGGAAAGAGTTCACTCATAAACGAGATACTTTATAAGAGACTTGCAAGGGATCTAAACCGCGCACAGATTACACCCGGTAAGCATAAGACCATAAAAGGAATTAACAAACTGGATAAAGTTATCGATATTGACCAGTCTCCGATCGGACGTACTCCGAAGTCGAATCCCGCAACATATACGGGAGTGTTCGATCTTATAAGAGATCTTTTTGCCGAGACAAAGGATGCAAAGGCAAAAGGATATGCGAAAGGAAGATTTTCCTTTAACGTAAAAGGCGGACGCTGCGAAGCATGTTCGGGCGACGGTATCGTTAAGATCGAGATGCATTTCCTTCCCGACGTTTACGTTCCCTGCGAAGTCTGCGGCGGAAAGAAATACAACAGAGAGACTCTTGAAGTCAAGTACAAAGGAAAGAGCATTTCGGACGTACTCGATATGACTGTTGCGGAAGCAGTTGATTTCTTCGATGCGATCCCTTCGATCAAAAGAAAGATGAAGACATTAAACGATGTCGGACTTTCGTACATAAGACTCGGTCAGCCTTCAACACAGCTTTCGGGCGGCGAGGCACAGAGAATAAAACTTGCAACGGAATTAAGCCGTGCTTCGACGGGAAATACCGTATATATTCTCGACGAACCTACAACAGGTCTTCACTTCGCCGATGTGCACAAGCTTGTCGATATACTTCAGAGACTCACCGATGCGGGCAATACGGTCATTGTTATCGAGCATAATCTTGATGTCATAAAGACAGCGGATTACATCATCGATCTCGGACCCGAGGGCGGCGACGGCGGCGGAACGGTTATCGCGACCGGTACACCCGAAGAGGTTGCCAGGAATAAGAAATCCTATACGGGAATATACATCAAAAAGATGTTAAATAAGAATAAGAATTAAGTTAAAGGTGTCTGATCCGCAAAGGGTCCGGCACCTTTTTTTAAGCCCTGACAACCTTTTTTCGCAAACAGGGTTAATAAAATCCCGACTCAATTCGATATATATTGTGTAGACAAGGAGGTCTCACCACAAGGTCTCCTTTTTTATGTGCATTTTTAACTTTTATTTCTTGCTCCTATGGAGTATAATCATCATAGATTATTATGCGATTATTATGATTAAACGCATTTAAAGGCCGTCTTTCAAGGCAGAGAAATCGGAAGATTGGGCATAAAAAATGCGATAGAAAGGAAATAAAAAGAAATGCAGAATTCAGATTTGGGAATTGATTTGGGTACAGCGTCCGTACTTGTATACGTTAAGAACAAGGGCGTTGTTTTAAAAGAGCCCTCGGTTGTGGCTTTTGATAAAGATACTAACAAGATCAGGGCGATCGGTGAAGAAGCACGTCTCATGATCGGTCGTACACCCGGAACCATCCAGGCGATAAGACCTTTAAGACACGGTGTTATCTCCGACTATACCGTTACGGAAAAGATGATGAAGTATTTCATCCAGAAGGCGGTCGGAAGAAGAATGTTCAGAAAGCCCAGAGT
This sequence comes from uncultured Lachnospiraceae bacterium, assembly GCA_902782715.1. GTDB lineage: Bacteria > Bacillota > Clostridia > Lachnospirales > Lachnospiraceae > UBA3766. Next base: position 6,453 of record CACZOG010000068.1, read on the forward strand.
TGCGGTATGTGTTCCTTCGGGAGTTACCGAAGTTGAAAGAAAAGCCGTACTCGATGCTACATACCAGGCAGGCGCAAGAGACGTATCCATTATCGAGGAGCCCATTGCGGCAGCCATCGGTGCGGGAATCGATATCAGTAAGCCCTGTGGAAACATGATAGTTGATATCGGCGGAGGTACAACGGATATCGCAGTTATCTCTCTCGGCGGTACGGTTGTTTCCGAATCGATCAAGATCGCAGGCGAGGATTTTGATGAAGCCATCGCAAGATACATTAAGAGAAAACACAACTTATCTATCGGTGAAAGAACAGCCGAGGATATCAAGATAAAAATAGGTTCGGCATACAGAAGACTCGAAGAGGATTCAATGGAAGTAAAAGGACTTAACGTTCTTTCCGGACTTCCCAATACGGTCAAGGTAACATCTACCGAAATGGAAGAAGCATTAAAAGAAACGACCACGCAGATCGTTGATGCGATCCATTCCGTACTTGAGAAAACTCCCCCCGAGCTTTCAGCCGATATCGCAGAAAGAGGTATAGTTCTTACAGGCGGCGGATCGATGCTCAGAGGACTTGAAGACTTAATCGAGATCAAGACCGGAATCGAAACCAATACAGCCAACGAACCTCTTACATGCGTGGCTATCGGAACAGGTAAGTATGTTGAATATCTGGATACCAAATACTACGAAGTTTAAGGGAGTAGAATATGCTTAAAGGTCTTTACACTGCTTATACCGGAATGTTAAATGAGCAGAACAGAATGGATGTTCTGACGAATAATCTCGCCAACTCCGCAACCGTCGGATTCAAGAAAGAAGGTTCGACTTCACAGGGATTTGACAATGTTCTCGCATACAGGATCAAAGACATGGAAGGAAGCGGAACCTGGAGAGACGTTAATATCGGGATCGGAACACCGGGCGTAAAGATCGGCGAGAACTATGTGGATTATTCACAGGGTGCTTTCAGAGAAACCGGCAATACTTTTGATGTGGCTATTTCAGGAACCGGATTCTTTAACATAGAATTTACGAACAAGGCCGGAGAAACTTCCACAATGTATACAAGGGACGGTAACTTCTCCCTTACCAAAGAAGGATATCTTGTCACAAAGGACGGGGACTTCGTTATTGGAACGAACGCCAACGGTTCACAGGGACACATTCAGATAGACCCCAACATTCAGGCGGCGATAGATCAGACCGGAAGGATAATCCAGAACGACAAAGTGGTGGGTCAGATAAGAGTATCCGATTTCGAAGATTACAATTATCTTGAAAGATACGGCGAGAACTGTTTCATACCTGTTGAAGGAGCTCAGATCATCGAACCGGATGCCAAAGTGGTAAGCGGATATTTAGAGCAGAGCAACGTACAGACGGTTGAGGAAATGGTTAATCTTATTTCCGTAACGAGACAGTACGAAGCCAATCAGAAGATAATTCAGACATATGACACATCGCTTGAGATAGCGGTTAACAGATTAGGTAAAGTATAAGATAAAGGATTCGGAGGTTAGCATATGGTAAGATCTCTTTGGACGGCTGCGACCGGAATGATTGCACAACAGAATAATGTGGATACTATAGCCAACAACTTAGCCAACGTAAATACTACGGGATACAAGACTGAAGTTGCCGAATTCAAATCACTTCTTTATCAGGATATTCAGGCAAAGACAACTTCGGGAAACGGTGCGACCAAGCCCGTAGGTGCTCAGGTAGGTTTAGGTGTTCGTAACTCATCGGTTACATCCAGATTTACACAGGGTAACTTTTATGAATCGACCAACGATCTTGCTTTTGCAATAAGCGGAGACGGATTCTTCGGGATCAAAGGTCAGGACGGCAATACATATTACACAAGAAACGGTGATTTTCATCTTGCAACATATAGCGGCGGCAAGCTTGCGCTTACGACCAGCGACGGAAATCCCGTACTCGATACAAACGGCAAGGAGATAATCCTTGATTCATCGATCATTTCCAGCAAACTTACGATCTCGGGCGACGGCGAACTCTGCTATCCCGATGAAAGCAACAATCCCAAGTCACTCGGGGTAACGATCGGACTCTGGCAGTTTAACAACCCTTCAGGTCTTGAGAAACTCGGTGAAAGCTCCTATGCGGTTACGGGTGCCAGCGGTGCGGCAATGAACGAGAAGACAACGAACGGTATCATCAAGAGCGACTTAAGACAGGGCTACCTTGAAGGATCTAACGTTCAGGTTGTAGACGAAATGGTTAACATGATCGTTGCACAGAGAGCTTACGAACTCAATTCAAAAGCGATTCAGGCAACGGATGAAATGATGAGTCAGGCTAATCAGTTGAGAAGATAATTCGTATGATCCGAGAGGTGTTTTATGGATATATCAGGTTTAAGTTCTTCATATTCCGATCTTGCGACAAATGCTGCAAGCACACAGAATGCGGAGCTTTTAAAAGAGAAGATCAAAAACAGCGATAAAGCGAGCGACGATGAACTCATGAAAGTATGCAAGGAATTTGAAGCATACTTTACGGAACAGGTTTACAAGGAAATGCTTAAAACGATTCCGAAGAGCGAAGGCGAGAACTCGACTTTGGTGGATTATTTTAAGGATAAGGCGGTATCGGAGATCGCTTCAAGATCCGTCGATGAAAACAACGGGGTCGGTCTGGCCCAAAGCCTTTACGAACAGATGAGGAGAAACTACGAGTAATACATGGTCTTAAAAGGTTCGGTTGCTTCGTTTAAATACGTCAATGAAACAAATCATTTCGGAATTTTTATTTTAAATTGTTCGGACTTCCCCGATACAAACATTACCGTAACGGGTAATGTTTTCGGAATATCCGAAGGGGATTTCATAGAAGTTACGGGTAATGAAGTCATCCATCCCGTATACGGCGGTCAGATTAAGATGACGTCTTACAGGGCTATTCAGCCCACAGACACAGATGCGGTAATCAAATATTTGGCTTCGGGTGCGCTTAAGGGGGTAGGTCCCAAACTTGCGGCGCGTATTTTTGCGTCTTTCGGAGAGAAGACTCTGGATATTCTCGAAAACGAGCCCGAGAGATTAAGTGAAGTAAAAGGCATAAGCGACAATATGGCGAGAAATATCGCCGTGGAGTATGCAGGCAAGAAGAACATGCGAAACGCAATGATCTTTTTGCAGGAATACAACATTTCCAATTCGCTTGCTGCCAAGATTTATGAAAAATATCAGGATAAGCTTTACGGTGTCGTAAGGGAACATCCTTACAAAATCGCGGAAGACATCTACGGCGTCGGCTTTAAGACCGTTGACGAGATAGCTTCAAGCGTCGGAATAAAAGCCAATTCCGAGGAAAGGATCGAGGCCGGCATTCAGTATGTTCTCATGCTTGCCACGGAAGAAGGTCATACATATCTTCCCAGGGAGATACTCATCGACAGGGCATTCGAACTTTTACAGGTTGAAAAAGAGCAGATCGAGGAAGGCATAACCAATCTCTGCTTTTCAAACAAACTGATGATAAAGAATCCCGACAAGGTCTTCTTAAAAGGCATTTACAAAAACGAAGCATACTGCGCGGGCAAATTAAAACAGTTAAAAGACTCTTTCTTTGAAAGCAGCGGCGGAGAAGAAGAGGAACTCTGGATAAAAGAAAAACTGGATAAGATAATATCCGGCTTTGGTTTCGAACTTGATGATTCGCAGATCTCGGCAATAGAAAAAGGCGTTAACAACGGAATATTCCTTTTGACAGGCGGACCGGGTACCGGAAAGACAACGATCATCAAAGCACTTACCGAATTCTTTTACGATTTGGGAAAGGATGTCGTGCTTGCGGCTCCTACGGGGCGTGCCGCAAAGAGAATGAGCGAGACCACGGGCTTTGAAGCCAAAACGATCCACAGGCTTCTTGAAGCCAAGGCGGTTCCCGAAGACAGGGAAGATACACGTTTTGGAAGAAACGAAGAAAATCTTTTAGAAGAGGAAGTTTTCATCATCGACGAAATGTCCATGGTGGATGTGTTCCTTTTTGCGTCATTCTTAAAAGCGGTCAAGATCGGTTCGAGAGTGATAATGGTCGGAGACGTGAACCAGCTTCCGAGCGTGGGAGCGGGAGATATTTTCAGGGACCTCATCGACTGCGGATATTTTAAATGCTCGATCCTTGATAAGATTCACAGACAGAGCGAAAACAGCAGGATCATAGTTAATGCCCACAGTGTCAATAAAGGAATATGCCCTCCGCTTGACAAGAATGCGGAAAGCAATGATTTCTTTTTCCTTGAAAGAGGCGACAGAAAGTCTCTTGTAAGGGATGTTATAGAACTTTTAAAGAACAGGATCCCCGCAAAATTCGAAACGGATCCTTTTGAGATCCAGGTCCTTTCTCCTTCTAAAAAAGGAGAACTCGGCGTGGAATCCTTAAATCACGTTTTACAGCAGTACATCAATCCGCCCGCGAGTGACAAAAAAGAAGTTGTCAGGGGAGAGACGACTTTCCGTGTGGGCGATAAGGTAATGCAGATCAAAAACAATTACGATATGCCCTGGGTCGTGAGAGGCTTTAACAGCATCGCGATCGAAAGCGGAGAGGGCGTTTATAACGGAGACATCGGACGGATCACCGATATAGATTCTTTTGACAAGAGCATAACGGTTGTTTACGACGATGTCAGAGAGGCGGTCTATGCAAGGGATGAGGCGGACGAACTCGAACTTGCGTATGCGACCACGATACATAAGGCGCAGGGAAGCGAATACCCCGCGATCATAATTCCGATCCTGGATACTCCGAGACAGCTTCTGACAAGAAATCTTTTATATACGGCGATAACCAGAGCGACGAAATGCGTTATGATACTCGGCAGCAGCGAAAAGATAAAAGAAATGGTCTCCAATGACGGCGTCAGAAAGAGGTACACGGATTTCAGGGAAAGACTTAATGAGGTAATGAACGTTTGATAAGACCTGAAAGACTCATTTTTCCTAGAAGATGTCCGATATGCGACGAAATAATCACTGAAGAATCTCTCATCTGCAGCGAGTGCATTACGATACCGAGACGTGTACCGTATCCGCACTGTATGAAATGTTCGAAGCATATCGATTCCGAAAATGAGGAATACTGCAGGGACTGTCAGAAAAACGATAAAAGTTTTTTAAGAGGAGTCGCGCTTTACGAATACGACTCCGTAAAAGATTCCATCAACTCTTTTAAAAACTGTTCAAGGCCTGAATACGGGGAGTTTTATGCAGCACAGATAGCGAGGTATCTGGGCGATGAGATAAAGGATTTCGCTGCCGATGCGCTCATTCCCGTACCCCTTCACAGATCGAAAATGTTAAAGCGCGGATACAATCAGTCCGAGGTACTCGCGAAGCATCTTTCGAAAAGACTCGGCATACCGTTAAGAAACGATGTTCTGATAAGATGCAGAAAGACGAAAGAACAGAAAAAACTGACCAATCTGCAAAGGGAAAAGAATCTCAGAGGGGCTTTTCATATAGTCCAAAAAGGTGTAAAATTAGATACGGTTATTCTGGTGGATGATGTCTATACGACAGGCAGTACATTGGATGAAGCATCGAAGGTACTTCTTAAGGCGGGTGTCGGCAAAGTATACTTTGTGACGATAGCTGTCGGGATTGACAGATAACGGGGGTGAGATTATGGATGTCAGAAACTGCAGAAGATGCGGAAAGATTTTTAATTATGTTGCAGGACCCATGATATGTCCCGCATGCAAAGAGGAATTTGAACAACAGTTCCATGTTGTAAAAGATTTTATCAGGAATAATAAGGAAGCCGGAATCGCGGATATCTGTGAGCAGTGCGGCGTTACCGAGAACCAGATAAAGCAGTGGATCAGAGAAGAGAGACTGGTATTCGGAGACGATTCTCCCGTGGGAATCGACTGCGAAGGTTGCGGTGCGACGATCAAAGGCGGAAGATACTGCGAGAAGTGCAAACTTGAACTTTCAAGAGGACTTATGGCTGCCACATCCCAGCATGAAAACAGCGGGGATGACGGAGCGATAGGAAGAAAGCACGGAGATTCTCCCAAGATGAGATTCTTAAACTAAGAGCACGGATCCCGGCCACGGACAGATTATGATCAACGAAGAGGGAAAAAAGAAGATCCGTCTTATGACGCGAATAGCGATATACGAGAAAACGGAAGGCAAAAGGAATGAGCCCGTTGCCAAGTATTTTCGCTCCGATTACATAGGAATGAAGATTCTCGGAGCGATCATCTGCTCGACCGTCGTTTTCTTTATAATCATCGGATTATACCTTTTGTGTAATTCCGAAAGGCTTATGACGGATTTCTACAGAATAGATCTAATGGAGTATGCTAAGAAACTGATATTGTATTATATCGGTTTTGTTGCTGTGTATGTTTCATTGATCGCGGTTGTATTCTTTGTGAAGTACAACAAGGCGGTAAAATATAAGAGAATTTTCTCCAGAAATTTAAAGAAACTGTTGTCTCATTACGGCAGAAAAGAAGACTTTGAGGAAGAAGACGATGATGACTAAGTTACGGGAAATCAGAATGAAAGTGCTGACAATACTCAGCAAGTATGAAGCATATCTGGTTCCTTTCGGCAAATTAATATTCGCAATGATCGTATTTTGCACGATCAACTCCAAATTCGGTTTTATGACTAAAATAGCAAAATTCCCCTTCGCTCTGATACTGGGACTTTTCTGTTCTTTCATGCCGATGAGCGTTACGGTGGTACTGGCTGCCATACTGACTCTGGCACATGCATACGCGATCTCACTCGAGTTTGCGGCCGTACTGGCAGTCGTATATATAATCATGTTCCTTCTGTTTTTCAGATTTTCCCCGAAGGATATGGTTGCGGTACTTCTTACTCCATTATGTTTCGTGCTTAAGATACCGTATGTTATCCCCATGTCGTTCGGTCTTATCGGAACACCCGCAAGTTCTATTTCGGTTGCATGCGGTACGATAATATTTTACATCTTAAGATATATGGTCAAAGTGAAGGCCACATTCGCGGACAGTGCGGAAGATACGGATATCGTTGACAGACTCAAGGCTTTGTTCGAAGGCATAATAAAGAACAAGGAAATGCTTGTCTGTGCAGCCGCATTTGCACTTATCGTACTGGTTGTTTATATAGTCAGAAGACTTTCGATAAATTACGCATGGACGATCGCCATGGTTACGGGCGCACTTGTAGGAATGCTTACGATCCTTGTCGGAGACGTAATGTATAAGACGGATATTTCTATCGTCGGTCTTATCTTCGGAACGATCCTTGCATGCCTCGTGGTCAGGGTGCTCCAGTTCATTTTATTCGACGTCGATTATTCGCGTACGGAGAAAGTTCAGTTTGAAGATGATGATTATTATTACTACGTTAAGGCTGTTCCCAAGGTAACGGTCGGAAGCGTAAAAGACGGTGCGGATTCAAAGGATTCTTCAAGATCCGCAAGAAGCATAAAAGATAAAATGACCTCCGGCAAACCTTCGAAAGGCAGAGAAAAGAAGGTGAGCGCGGCTGAAGAAAAAGAAGACAGAGCCGAAGCTCCTTCAAGAAACGGACAGAACCGTTCGGGTGCGAGAAGACCTGCCGAAGAAGGTGATTTCGCAAGAGAAAGAGCGGCTTACGAAGCAAGACAGGCCGAGATCGCAAGAAGAAGAGAAGCCGCAAAGAGAAGAGAAGAGAGACTTCGAAACGAAGAAGCTCAGAGAACCAGGATTTACGAGGAACCCGAGAGTGCTCCCGTTACAGAGGAAAGCACATCGGATGAGATAGTACAGGAAGAAGATTCGGATTTGGGATTAAGCCGAAGAATGGCATATCAGAGAAGAAAACTCGAAGAAAGATTGAACAGGGATTAAATGTTTCAGAGAATTGTTGATTTCGTAACTTCATATATGGCAGCATTCAGACTTCCCAGAGTGGGTATTCTGGATATTCTGGAAATGATCATTCTCGCATTTCTTCTTTATCAGGCCATGAAATGGATGAAGAATACCAGAGCGTGGGCCGTTGTTAAAGGTCTTGCCGTTATTCTTGTGTTTATGGCCGTTGCCGAGATCCTTGATATGACTACCATCATCTGGATCGGCAAGAGTCTTTTCACACTGGGTGCCGTAGCGATCATAGTCGCACTGCAGCCGGAGATCAGAAGACTGATAGAGGATCTGGGAAAGAACAATTTCCTTATGAGTATCATTCTGCTCGGAGACAAACAGAACAACGGCAGATTTACGGACAAGACTCTTAATGAGATCATAAGTGCATGCTTTGAGATGGGACGCGCCAAAACAGGTGCGCTTATTGTTATTGAAGCGGAATCTCCTCTTGAAGAATATGAAAGAACCGGAATCACGGTTGACGGAGTTGTATCCAGTCAGCTTCTTGTAAATATTTTTGAACATAACACTCCGCTTCATGACGGAGCTGTTATAATCCGCGGCGACAGGGTGCAGTCCGCAACCTGTTATCTTCCTTTGTCGGACAACAGAAGCCTTTCCAAGGATCTGGGAACCAGACACAGAGCGGGTGTCGGAATTTCCGAAGTTACCGATGCTCTTGTTATCATTGTTTCCGAAGAAACCGGTAAAGTCAGCGTTGCTCAGAACGGTGAACTTTTCCGCTGCCTTGACGTTATCGATTTAAGAAGAAAACTTGAGAGCGTTCAGGACAAGAAAGAAGAAAAGCCCAAGAAATCAGACAAGAAAAAGAAGAAGGAGGGCAAAAAAGATGAAGCAAAAGCTGACGCATAATCTCAATCTTAAAGTCCTCGCTGTTCTTTTTTCCATTATCATATGGATAATCGTCGTAAACATCGACGATCCCGTAAAGAGCGTACAGTTCAATGATGTACAGGTAACCGTTACCAACGAGTCCGTACTTACGGATGAAAATCTTGTTTATGATATCAAAGAAGACCAGAGAACAGTTGACGTTACCGTAAGCGGAAGAAGATCCGTTATTGAAGATATCTCAAAGGACAATATAAATGTCATTGCCGATCTGAACAAACTTAAGGAAGACAATACGGTTGAACTTAAGGTTACTTCCAACAAGTATTCGGGCGACATTGATACAATGAAACCCGAGATCGATTCGATACAGCTGGAGATCGAAGAACTTAAACGCATTCAGAAAGCCATCGGAGTGGATCCCATCGGCAAACCTGCATACGGATATATTGAAGGAAGTTATTCTTTGAGTCTTAACCGAGTAAGGATCGAAGGCCCCGTATCGGTTATAGATACGATCCAGTCGGCAATGGTTCAGATAGATGTTGAAGGAGCAACGAACAATGTTTCCGCTTCCTCACCCATCATTCTCTACGATGCTCTGGGCAATCCGATCGATACATCCAGGATCAAAATGAACATTGATACCATCAATGTCAGCCAGGAGATCCTTTATACCAAAACAGTTAACATCGTATGCAATCCGAGCGGTATTCCCGAGGAAGGCTACAAGGCAAACGGAACGGTGGATATCAATCCTTCGGAAATTAAGATCGCGGGACCGAAAACCGTTCTTGACAATATAAGCCAGATCACCATTCCGAGCGACAAGGTTAATATAAACGATCAGAAAACCACATATAAGACGATGCTCAATGTGCTTAATTATCTGCCGTCGGGCGTGGATTCCGCGGAAGATGATTTTAAAGGAAGCGTTTCGGTATCCGTCGGTATAGAAAAAGAGATCAACAAAACCCAGACTATTTTCGTCAGCAAGATCTCGATGGATAATATTCCCGAAGGATACAGTGCGGAGATCCTTGACAATATCGAGAGCGTGACCGACAACAGAGTGGTCGTTTCGATGTGGGGTCTTAATGATGAACTCGCAGATGTATCTGCAGCCGATATCGGTCTTGAAGCCGACTTTGACAAAATGCTCGAGAACTATAATATTACATCAGTATCTCAGGGTGTATATAACGTACCTTTGAAGATTGTCTTACCCGATGGTTTAAGAACCGACAGCGTGCTTAAAGTGAGGATGAGATTAACTAAGGACGAGACTTGAGTAATATGACAAAAAGTGGTATAATATAACATTATTTATAAGGTATGAATCCGGGGGGAAAACATATGCTTACAAAGACTGTTGTAATTAACAATCCGACAGGTCTTCATTTGAGACCTGCAGGTAATTTGTGTAAGGAAGCGGTTAAATACAAATCCAGAATTACATTTAATTACAGGAACAACAATACGAATGCCAAAAGTGTGTTAAGCGTACTGGCAGCCTGCGTTAAGCAGGGCGAGTCGATCGAACTCATCTGCGAGGGAGACGACGAAGAAGAAGCCATGGAAAACATGGTAAGGGTTATAGAGGAAGGTCTTGGGGAAGACACCTCGGCAAAAAGCGAATAAAAAGCAAATTAAAAACCTGTCGATGAAGATTGGCAGGTTTTTTTGTATGGTTATTTTGATCGATTAACAGTAGCTGTTAAACATCATGCCCGAATACTGGCTTGTAATGTAAGGCGTTACGAACTCTTTACCGGGATTCTTGTAAGCGACTATTGTCTTCTGTACGTAGTTCATCGGATTGAGAGTTACCTGGTTGGCTTTGTTAAGGACCGAATTGGTAAACTTTCTTACTCCCGAGAACGATTCAAGCGCATCGGAGTTGTTTATGTTCTCCGTAAGCTTCTCATCATCGACTTTCATATATCCGTCATCGTCAAACGAAATACCGATATTGCTTAAATCCTGTCCGTACTGTCCGGAGATCCTGTTCATCTCATTGAGCAGAAATCCCGTCTTGGGCTGTGACGACAGGAATTCGGAAGCCCTTCTTATGAAATCGTTATATCCCGAAGCGAACCTCTCGACGTTCTCCGTCATCGAATCGGTATCGGTCTTAAGACCGATGGTGATCGGTTCGTCTTCGATCTCCTGTGCTTTATTTAATGTGATTTCATATGTCTTGGCTACCGTAAAGTGGTTCGAATACGAAACATGCGGTTCGTCGTTGATATAGAACTTTGCATTGTCGGGAAGCTGTGAAACCCGGTCGAGACCGAGGTAG
>CACZOG010000069.1 GCA_902782715.1 uncultured Lachnospiraceae bacterium
GTATGAAGAATACCGGACTTCTTCTTGATCTCAAGAAGTACGGTATCAGCATATTCATTCCATAAATTCATTAAATTGTACTGTGAGGATAATCTGAAAGAAGGCACTATTTCAACAACAGCGTCCTCAAAATAGGCTTTAGATAAAGCCTTTACGATTTTTTCAATGGTTCTGAATTGAATAAGATAGTCCGATTCAATGAAAATACGGACATTATTTGAACTGCTGCTTCTGGAAATTTTAATAACCCTGCAGTTTTCAAGCATTTCATATGTCTTGTTATCAACTTTTATATCGGGAAAAACTTCCAAAAACAGATTATCCATTATAACACCTAATTCCAGTTGTCCAGCTCGGCTTTCAGGGCTCCTAAAAGTTCATCCTGAGGAAGCTTTTTGACAACTTCGCCTTTCTTAATAAGCAAACCTTCGTTAATACCGCCGGCAATACCTATGTCTGCTTCTTTTGCTTCGCCGGGACCGTTTACCACGCATCCCATTACTGCAACTTTGATGTCCAAAGGATAATCCTTAACCATGTCTTCTACCTGATTGGCAAGTTCGATAAGGTTAATCTTTGTTCTGCCGCATGTAGGACATGAAATAACTTCTATTCCTGCTTTTCTAAGACCTAATGATCTTAAAATGGTTTTAGCGGATTTGATCTCTTCCAGGGGATCACCTGTTAAAGAAACCCTTATGGTGTCACCGATACCTTCATGAAGTAAGATACCCAGGCCCACTGCAGATTTGATATTACCGTTATATATAGTACCGGCTTCCGTAATACCTACATGAAGAGGATAATCGGAAGCTTCACTTACAAGTTCATAAGCTTCGACGCACATGGGAACGTTGGAAGATTTGATGCTTATGACTATATTGTCGTAATTTTCATCTTCGATCATTCTTACTTTATCAAGAGCTGATTCAACAAGTCCTTTTGCAGTTACTCCTTTATATCTGGCAACAAGTTCTTTTTCAAGAGAACCCGAATTAACGCCAACTCTGATCGGAATGTTTCTTTCCTTTGCAGCTTTAACGACTTCGGAAAGTTTTTCCTTACCGCCGATATTCCCCGGATTGATCCTTATCTTGTCTGCACCGTTTTCGATAGCTTCGATAGCCATTTTATAATCAAAATGAATATCTGCCACACAGGGAATGTGAACTCTTTTCTTTATTTCACCAAATGCTTTTGCTGCTTGTGATGTGGGAACCGTAAGTCTGATGATCTCGCATCCTGCTTTTTCCAAAGCAAGGATCTGAGCAACATTCGCTTCTATATTCTCCGTCGGAAAATTGGTCATTGACTGGATCAGAATAGGATTGTTGTTTCCTATAACCGCATTGCCTATCTTTATTTCTTTTGTAAGTTTCCTACTCATTATAAACCTCTCATATGTACTATAGTCAGTACAGATCAAACCGCCTAAATACAACTTATTGTATATTATGTTCAAAAAAACTTCCGAGTTTTCAATGCATTTCAAACTTCGGAAAATCTCTGAAATTTTGAATGTTTTTTATTTTCGTAAATATTTTACAGAATTTAAATTATATATTCTGCGTTTTTGACGAATTTATATTATGTAAACCAATTATCTGAAAAATCTTGTAATATCGTTTGCAAGAACAAGCAGGGAAAGGATCACCAGAAGGATGATGCCTGCAGCATGTACATACGCTTCGGCTTTCTTGGGCACTTTCTTTCCTATTATTGCTTCAATGAAAAGAAATACCAGTCTTCCTCCGTCCAACGCAGGAAGAGGCAGAAGGTTCATTATACCAAGATTCACGCTTAAAAGAAGCGCTATATTAACCATATTGATAATTACGGTGAATACTCCGTACTCTCTTGTCTCTTCTATCGTTGTATCGATAACCTGTGCCATTCCGACAGGTCCCGCGACATCATCTCTGTTCAACTTGCCTGTAACAAGCATTCTAAGCGATTTAAACGTTGCTTTAAGCCAGTATCTTACCTCAAGTGCGGAATACTTAAATACCTTTAAATTGGAACAGTCAATGAAGTCTTTGGTTGAAATACCAATGAGTCTTGAACGATAACCGAGTGTAACTGGAGTAAGCGTAACGGTCATTTTCTCACCGTTTCTTTCGAATTCGATCTCCCAGTCATCGGATGTATCAACCATCGTAATAAGACGGATCTCGTTAAAAAGATATACTCTTTCTCCGTTTATCTTCGTGATCTTGTCGCCGCTTCTTATGCCTGCTTCATATGCGGGATATTCTTCGTTAACGCTGTCTACGACAGTTCCCGTTTCACCACAGAAGAATACAACAAAAAGGCCTAAAACATAGGCTAAAAGAATATTGAATATCGGTCCCGCAAAAACAGTGGCAATACGCGCAAATACGCCTGCCTCTCCGAAAGATTTGTTTTTCTTCGAGACATCGATATCCTTTGTAAGTTTGTCCTCGTCCTCTTTTTCCTTTTCGTTTTCTTCAAGTTCATCAGGATTATCAAAAATACAGGCGCCTCCGAAAGGAAACGCTCTAATCGAATATTCCGTATCACCTTTTTTGAAATGTAAAAGTTTGGGACCGAGTCCTATTGTAAATTCAACAACTTTTATTCCGTTAGCTCTCGCTATGAGATAATGTCCGCCTTCATGGCAGATGACGATCAGCGAAAATATGAGAATAAATGAAATGATGGTCCAAATAAAAGATAAATCCATAATTAACCTTAATATCTTGATGATATGTATTCATCCACTTCTTTTTCGACATTTAATATTTCATCAAGTGTCGGTGTTTTGCAATAATCAAAATCAAGCAAAAGGGCATCTTCGATCACATCGTATATCTGAAGGAATTTAATCCTTCCTTCCTGGAAATACCTGTTCGCAACCTCGTTTGCTCTGTTAAACACGGTTGTATAAATATAACCTCTGTTATAAGAATCAACGGCAAGTTTTATTCCCCTGAAAGTATCATGATCGGGTTTCAGGAAATCCAGTTTTGACAACGAAAAGAAATCGATCTTATGCTCGGGCATGGTCTGACGGTTTCCTTTATACAAAGCATACTGAATGGGCAGTTTCATATCAGGGAGTCCTAACTGTGCAAGAACGGCATTATCCTTAAACTGAACCATTGAATGAATGATGCTCTGCGGATGAATGATAACTTCAACATCTTCTATATCTACATCAAAAAGCCATTTGGCTTCGATAACTTCAAGACCTTTGTTGACTAGTGAGGCAGAATCTATCGTTATCTTCTTGCCCATTGCCCAGTTAGGATGATTAAGCGCATCTTTCAAGGTTACATCTTTAAGATCTTCATATTTCTTTCCGAGGAAAGGTCCGCCGCTCGCGGTAAGCAAGATCTTATCGACCATACTGCGATCCTGCGCTTTTAAGCATTGATAAATGGCCGAATGTTCACTGTCAACGGGATAGATATTTACATTTTTTTCTTTGGCCAAAGGAATGATTATATGGCCTGCCGTAACAAGAGTTTCTTTATTGGCAAGCGCAATGTCCGTTCCGGTTTTTATCGCTTTAATAGTAGGTTCGATACCTATCATTCCGACCATTGCTGCAACAAGCATATCGCATTCTTTAAAAGATGCTATATATTTTAACCCTTCCATTCCGGATAGGACATCGATATCATGTTTATCTGTAAGATCGGAAATCCTTACTTTCAGTTCTTTTGCGGCTTTCTCATCATAAAGCACAACAGTCTCGGGAAGGAATTCCCTAACCTGCTTTTCCATAAGATCCACATTGGAGTATGCAGCCAGTGCAAGAACCTTAAAATCTTCTTTTTTATCTCTAACTATTTCAAGCGTCTGTGTTCCGATGGAACCTGTAGAGCCTAAAATAACCAAATTTTTCTGACTCATAACGGCTTCTCCGTTTACTTAAACAAATAACTCATGAACAAAACAATCAGGAAATATACCAAAGGTGCCGTAAATAAAACGGAATCAAATCTGTCCAAAACTCCTCCGTGACCGGGGATCAGTTTGCTGTAATCTTTTACATTATTGTTTCTTTTAAAAGCAGAAGCAACAAGATCGCCGCACATCGCGAGAAATGCTCCGAGGCATCCTATAAGTCCGAAAATGGGAATGGCATACAGTCTTAGATTAAAATGTTTTGCATAGAATAAACCGTATAAAGCTGCAGCACATCCTGCAATAAGGATTCCTCCTATCGCACCTTCCCAGCTCTTCTTGGGTGAAAGATTAGGCGTCATCTTATGCTTGCCGATAGCGGATCCGACAAAATATGCTCCGGTATCTGAAACCCAGGATGTAATGAATATAAGCCAGATAAGAAATACGCCGTTTTCAAGCTCTCTGGTGTAATAGATAAAGGACATCATAAAAGATGTATAGATGAGTCCGAAAATGCCGCCTGCAACCTGTTTATTATCAAACTTGGGATAGCAGAAAATATA
>CACZOG010000070.1 GCA_902782715.1 uncultured Lachnospiraceae bacterium
AATATAACACAAAAAGCCTCCCGGGAAAAGGAGGCTTTTTGCTGTGTAAAAGGGGAATTCTTTCGGAATGATCTGTTTGTAAAATCAATTCGAATTACAGTTATGATTATATTGCCCACAACCATATAATTATACAAATATTTTGCTTAAAACTAACAATATATTGCTCAAAACGAAATTTTGACACTTTCTTGTCCGTGTAGTATAATTTTTTATAGTGGGGGAGTATCATGATTAGTCTATTTAGTATATTCGAAATCGTTCAAGTAGCAGGTATTGTGTTTATATCGTTTTTATGCGTGATCGTCCTGCAGGAGAAGTCTTCCATGCATGAGAAGCTTCTCGGACTGGTCGGAATGTCAATTCTTTTTGACATGATTGCATATTATCTTGAAATAAATTCGAGAGATGTAAATTCCGCAATTACCTCTGTTAAATTTGAACTCTTTTCGATGCTTCTGATCAATATTTTCTTAATAGTTCTTGTATGCAAACTCTGTGATATCGATTTTAAGTTCATCTTTTTATGGGTAATGATCGGTTTTTCCGTATTTTTTGGCGTACATTTCATAGGATTCCATTTTGAATATGTATTTAAGTCCGTTGATTTTTCAAATGGAGGTGCTTATCCGCATCTGGTTATCCATGAAGGAATCATTTTAAATCTGAACTGTCTGTATAATACTATATTGATAATAGCTCAGATCGTTCTGATCGTAAGACGTGTTATAAATAACGGAAGCAAATCCTATAAAGAATACATTCTGCTTCTTCTTTCATATATTTTCCCGCTTTTGGGTATCTTATACAGATTTACTCCTTTTTACGAGCAGTATACATACGCTCCTTTCCATATCTGTATGGTTATGGGCTTCGGACTTTTTACCCTTATCGTTTTCAGATACAGACTTTTCGACTCGGTTATGACCGCTAAGGAAGATATCGTTAACGGTATTGATGACGGCGTTATCGTTATTGATGTACGTAAGAAATTCCTTTATGCCAATGACGTCGCATATGATCTTATTCCGGAGCTTTCCATTCCGAATATGGCTGATAACATGATCAACCGTGTTTATCGTAACAATAAGAAGGTTCTTGATATCGGAAGCAAAGAGTTTCTTGTTAGAGTTAAACCCTTTTATGATAAAAAGATGTTAAAAGGTTACCACCTCTGGCTTTACGATAAGACAGAAGAAAATAAATATAATAAGAACCTTATCGAGTTAAAAGATCAGGCTGAACGTGCAAATGAGGCGAAGACTGTTTTCTTAGCCAACATGTCGCATGAGATCAGAACTCCCGTTAACGCTATAATGGGTTCAACGGAAATGATCTTAAGAGAAAAAGACAAATCGGAGAAGATAGAAGATCTTGCGTACAGCATAAAGAATGCTTCTTTGATACTGATCTCTATCATTACGGATATTCTTGATTTCTCGAAGATCGAAGCAGGTAAAATGAATGCTTCCGAGAACGAATACGAGCCCGGAATACTTATTAAAGATATTACTGATGCTATAAGAGTTAAATTAAGTGAGAAGAATATCAACCTTATCGTTAACGTTAACGAAACGCTTCCCAAAGTTCTTAGAGGCGATGAAGTTCATGTAAGACAGATCTTTACGAATATACTTAACAATGCGGTTAAATACACGCAGGCCGGTACGGTAACGGTTAACGTTGACTGGAACTTACAGAGCGGTATGGCACTTATCCGTGCATCTATCGAAGATACGGGTGTCGGCATTCCCGAAGAAGCACTTCCTACGATCTTCGACTCCTTCCAGAGAGCGGATATGATAAAGAACAGAACCATCGAGGGTACAGGTCTCGGTCTTGCGATCACCAAGAGACTGGTAGAGAGTATGGGCGGAAATATTACCGTAAGAAGTACATACGGTGAAGGAAGTATCTTTTCGTTCACTCTTTTCCAGAATGTTGTCGATTACACGCATACCGGTAAACTTTCGGAGATCAGTATACCCACTAAGGGCGATGACAATAACGAATCATTTATCGCGCCCATGGCAAAAGTTCTTGCGGTCGATGATAATTCAACGAACATCAAGGTTATCCAGGGTATTCTCGCCATGTATCAGATCAAGGTTGATACGGCAATGAGCGGACAGGAGTGTCTTGATAAGGTTGCGAAGAATCATTACCATCTTATCCTTATGGATCAGATGATGCCCATTATGGACGGTATCGAAACAGCCGAAAGGATCAGAAAACTTCCTCAGAAAGACAAGAAGAACGTGCCTATCATAGCTCTTACGGCTAATGCGATCAGAGGCTCGAGAGAGATGTTCTTGGAAAAAGGTTTCCAGGATTATCTTTCAAAACCCATGAACATCAACCTTCTTGAGACTCTGCTTATAAAGTATCTTCCCGATGAATTCATTCATTTCGTTGATAAGGAAGATCCTAACATCAAAGTCGGAAAGAATATTTCTATTGCGGGTGTAGATACACAGCTTGGTATCAAGAACTACAACAACAGTGTTTCAAGATATATTCAGGTTCTTAAATACATCTATGATGACGGCGAAGCTCAGATCGAACGTATGGAGAATATGATAGCAAACAACGAGTTTGAGAAATATACGTTCGAAACACATGCGCTTAAAGGACTTGCACTCGGAATCGGAGCAACTGCTCTTGCCGAGAAAGCAAAAGAACTCGAATACGCAGTACGAGGAGGAGAGTTCGAAAAGGTTAAGAAAGAAGCTCCTTCGCTTACAGAAGAGTATCGAATGATCCTCGCTAACATTAAATTTGTACTGGTGGATAACGGAATCGATACGGGCAAGGAGATCGAGATCACCAGAGGAACAATTTCATTAGAGGAAGAAAGACTCGAACTTATTTCCTTAAAGGACAGCCTTGAAATGCTTGATCAGACCGAATCCGATAAGAAGATATCGGAACTTTTAAAGACGGATTCCAAATCCAGCAGGCGAGAAAAATACAAGAAGATAAAAGCAGCGGTTAAAGAATTCGATTACGATGAAGCCATAATCATTATCGATGAAATGCTCAAAGAGGAGATATAGTATGGGTATTGAAAGCGAAAAGAAAAGTATAGATGAAGCGGTGGCCGAATATAAAGATCTCGTGGGTCAGATCGCGGCTTACCTTCCCTGGCTTGAAAGCAGATCCGGAGAAAATCCGACTTCTGTATTTAAACCCGAAGGAGGGCAGAATACATTATCGATCCCGGTTTATGATTCGACCCTTTTATCCTTTGTGAAGATGCTCGATAAAACAGGCAAGATGAACCGTAATTATGATTATGTGTTTAAGAAATACGGTATTTATTCTCTGGCAGACGAATTCAGTCTTATTCACAGAGCTACCATTAATGATATGGAGATGCTTTTTGCGATCCTTTC
>CACZOG010000071.1 GCA_902782715.1 uncultured Lachnospiraceae bacterium
AAGGAAGCTACATATGAAGTTGCAGGCATGTCCGTTAAGGTTGCTGTTGCTTCAGGTCTTCAGAATGCAAGAGTTATCATGGATAAGATCCGCGCAGGAGAAGCAGATTACACATTCGTTGAGATCATGGCTTGTCCCGGCGGCTGCGTAAACGGTGGTGGTCAGCCTCAGGTTCCCGCTTCTGTTCGCAACTTCACTGACATCAGAGCTGAGAGAGCTAAAGCTCTTTACAACTATGATGAGAATATGCCCAGAAGAAAATCTCATGAGAACGAGTCTGTTAAGAAGCTTTATGCTGAGTTCTTCGGCGAGCCTAACAGCCACAAAGCTCATGAAGTTCTTCATACAACATATGTTCAGAGAAAGATTCATGAAATCTAATTTTTGCTTATAATTTTATAGGTAAATTAAGCACTCGAAGTCCCTTTTTGGGGGCTTCGGGTGCACGTTTTTCTAAAGGTTACACAGGGTATAGTTTGTTTTCATTTATTGTTGGGGGACAGTTATATGAAAGACAGATACGTCTGTATTTTCATAGCTATTCTTTTACCTTTTATATTTGCCTGTGATTCGATTCCGGACAACATAGATGTAAATAAGATAGATGGCTTGAGTTCAAACGATATCGATAATTCATATGATGTTACAGTAGAAAGATCCGTCGATACGGCGGATTCTGATAATGTTGCGTCCGTAATCGTAAAAGAATCATTTTTCGGAAACGATTTATCAGAACTTCAGTATGAAACAGTTGATAATTCTTTAGAGAATAATGGAAGCTCAGATGCCCCTGAAACAGACGTATTGATAAATGAAGCAGCATTTGAAGAACCGGAAGAAATGCTTGTTACAGGAATGGATGAACCGCCTCTTTCGGACATGGCGGAAGCTGTAAGTGATCATTACGATATTTCCTTAAATGATTTTGAGATAGTTGATGTTGTTCAGACGATGATCGTAGTCAAATCGGCGATCATCAGAAAAGGTCCGTCTTCTGATTTCGATATATTAGGCTCACTTGAAGTGGGTGATGTTATCGTTGTTACCGGAGAATGCGAAAACGGATGGTACAGATTTGAGATAAATTCCGAAGAGGGATTTGCAAATAAGAAGTTTTTTATTGATAAAGAAACATACGAATTAAGTCTTGAAGAAAAGCAGACCGTCGATGAAGAAACTGAAGGAGAAGAACCTGAAGCTTCACAGGACGGATTTGATGATAATATAAATATCCGAATTAACGAATATTAAAGGAGCATAAAATCAATGAGACAATTTACTTCAGATGAATTGAGAAACACCTGGAAGGAATTCTACAAGGAGAGAGGCCATGTTGATGTAGGCGCTGTTTCCCTTGTATCCGACGGTTCCACCGGTGTTCTT
Source organism: uncultured Lachnospiraceae bacterium (assembly GCA_902782715.1). GTDB lineage: Bacteria > Bacillota > Clostridia > Lachnospirales > Lachnospiraceae > UBA3766. The sequence continues at coordinate 1,384 of CACZOG010000071.1, forward strand.
TTTAATGTTGCGGGAATGCAGCCCCTCATGCCTTATCTTTTAGGACAGAAGCATCCTCTCGGAACGAGACTCTGCAATGTTCAGGGCTGTGTTCGTACAAACGATATTGATTCCGTAGGAGATAAAAGCCACGTAACATTCTTTGAAATGATGGGAAGCTGGAGCCTTGGAGATTATTTCAAAGAAGAGAGATGCAAATGGAGTTATGAACTCTTAACAGGTGTATTCGGTTTTGATGCGGATCATCTTGCTGCAACAGTATTTGCAGGTGATGAGAATGCACCCAGAGACGAAGAAGGCGCAGGTTACAGAATCGCTTCCGGTTTTAAGAAAGAAAACATTTATTATCTTCCCGCAGAAGACAACTGGTGGGGACTTGAATACGGACCCTGCGGACCTGACAGCGAAATGTTCTACATTGCAGACAAGCCCGACTGCGGACCCGATTGCGGACCCGGATGTTCATGCGGTAAATATACCGAACTTGGAAACGACGTTTTCATGCAGTATGAGAAGCACAAAGACGGAAGCCTTACGCCTCTTAAGCAGAAGAACGTTGATACAGGCTGGGGACTTGAAAGAATCCTTGCATTCTTAAACGGTACAAAAGATGTTTATCAGACAGATCTTTTTGCACCCATCATCGCATATATCGAAAAAGAATCAAATGTAAAATATGACAGCGACGAAAAACTTACAAAGTCAATGAGAATCCTTGCGGATCACACAAGAACAAGCGTTATGCTTATCGGTGATGCAGCAAAACTCGTTCCTTCAAATGCTGGTGCGGGATACGTTCTCCGTCGTCTTATCCGTCGTGCGGTAAGACATGCAAGAGCGCTCAATCTTAAGAAAGAAAACATCTTAAAGATCGCAACTCTTTACATTGATGATATTTACTGCAACAGCTATCCTTTGCTCGTTAAGAACAGAGAATTCATTCTTGACGAACTTACAAAGGAGATCGAAAGATTCGAAAGTACTCTCGAAAACGGTATGAAGGAATTCAAGAAGATCCTTGATACCAAGAAAGCAGAGGGTGTAAAAGCAATCGACGGAAAATCTGCATTCTATCTTTATGATACATTCGGATTCCCCATTGAGCTTACCGTGGAACTTGCTGAAGAAGAAGGCTTAAGCGTCGATGAAGCAGGCTTTAAGGAAGCAATGGAAGAACAGAAGCAGAAAGCAAGAGATAATCAGAGCTTTTCCATTAAGAACGTATCAGCAGGCGTATTCGATTCTCTTGATGAGAGCATTACATCCGAATTCGTAGGATATGAATTATTAGAGTGCGGTGCAAAGATCCTTGCGATCGGAAACGAAAATGCACTCTGTGACAAGATCTCAGAGGGTGAAAAAGGAACGATCATTACTGACGTTACATGTATGTACGGAACCATGGGCGGTCAGGTGGGTGATAAAGGTGTTATTTCATCCGATAACGGTGAATTTGTTGTAGAAGAGACAATTCATTTACCCGGAAACAGGATCGGACATAACGGATATGTTAAGAAAGGTTCTTTAAGCACTTCGAGCGAGGTACTCGTAAGCGTTGCGAAAGAAAACAGACTCAGCACATGTATGAACCACTCAGCTACTCACCTTCTTCAGAAGGCATTAAAGACCGTTCTCGGAGATCATGTTGAGCAGAAGGGTTCACTTGTAACACCCGACAGACTTCGTTTTGACTTCTCACATTCACAGTCTATAAGTGCTGAAGACCTTGCAAAGGTTGAAGCTATCGTTAATAAGGAAATCGCTGCATCGCTTGATGTAAATACCGATGAAATGGGTATCGAAGAAGTTTCCAAGACCGGTGCAATGGCACTCTTCGGAGAGAAATACGGAAGCGTTGTAAGAGTTGTCAGCATGGGCAAGGGTGAGAGCGGAAACGTTGAAGATGATTTCAAGGAAGCTTTCTCCGTAGAACTCTGCGGTGGTACTCATGTAAGCAATACTGCAGTTATCAAGCAGTTTAAGATCCTTTCAGAATCCGGCGTTGCTGCAGGTGTAAGAAGAATCGAAGCTTTGACCGGTGACGGAGTTATAAATTACTACAAAGAACTCGAAAGCATGTTAATTGAAGCTGCAGGAGCACTTAAGACACAGCCTAACGATGTAGTTAACAAGATCAAACATCTCCAGAGCGAACTTAAGAGTGCTAATTCCGAGATTGAATCACTTAAATCAAAAGCGGCTAAGGAAGCTCTCGGCGACGTAATGGGCGGCGTTGAAGAGGTTAAGGGAATCAAGGTTCTTGCCAACAAGGTCGACAATGTTGATATGAACGGCTTAAGAGATCTGGGAGACTCCTTGAAAGAAAAACTCGGCGAAGGCGTTGTAGCTCTTATGTCAGCAGCAGACGGTAAAGTCAATATTGTTATCATGGCTACAGACGGTGCAGTTAAGGCAGGTGCTCACGCAGGTAACCTTATCAAAGCGGTTGCTCCCATCGTAGGCGGTGGCGGCGGCGGACGTCCCAACATGGCTCAGGCAGGCGGTAAGAATCCCGCAGGCATCGAAGATGCACTTAAAGCAGTAAAGACAGAACTTGAGAAAATGTTATAATTAATGATGAACCCCGGCTGAGAGATTTCTTGCAGCCGGGGATTATTATAAGGCAGGGAATAAAATGATCCCTGTTTGAACATATTTACAAAAAAAGCAGAAACGGTAATTTGTTATGACGATCATACTGGCATCTAAATCTCCGAGAAGAAAAGAACTTCTCGAGAACGCACAGGCAGAAATTATCATATGTCCTTCGGACGCTGAAGAGGATATCGAAGAGAAAGATCCCGCAGAACTTGTGATGAAACTTTCTTCACTTAAGGCGGAATCAGTATTTGAACAGAACCCTGATATATTCAAGTCCTTAGAATCCGATAAAGCATTCATTCTGGGTGCTGATACTGTTGTTTATGCGGGCGGCAAGATCCTCGGAAAGCCTGCAGACAAGGACGAAGCAAGAGATATGATCAAACTTCTTTCGGGTTCGGTTCATTCCGTATTTACGGGATTTACGATCCTTTTTGAAGACGGAAAGAAGATTACGGATCATGCAGAGACTAAAGTATTTGTATATCCGATGTCCGATGAAGAGATTGAGGATTATATAAGTACCGACGAACCTTATGATAAGGCCGGGGCATATGGAATTCAGGGACTTTTCGGAAAGTTTGTAGAGAAGATCGAGGGAGATTACAACAATGTTGTCGGACTCCCCGTTTCAAAAATTCTTCACACTGTAAAGGAATATAATATATAATTATATTCGAACGGGGAATAGTGTATGGGATTACAAGAGATAATTGATGAAAGAAAAATAAGTAAATATAAATTATCCAAACAGTCGGGCGTACCGTATTCTACAATCTGCGATATCTGCACCGGCAAATCCGATATCCGCAAGAGTTCTGCAGAGACTGTTGCGAGAATTGCACATGTTCTCGAGATGGATTTCGCTGAACTTATCGGAGAGCTTGATTATCCCGAAGTTAAGAAGAAGGTATCGAAGAGATCAGAGGCTGTATCAGACAAATCGAAAGATAACAAAGATTCCCAAAAGCAAAAAGGATCAGTAAAAGATAATAAGAAAAAGAAATCAACAAAAGAACATGATCAAAAAGAATCTGCTAAAGCAGAAAAAGATGCAAAAGCTTCCGAGAATACTAAAAAAGCCGATATACAAGCTGATCCAAACAAAGAAATAAACAAAAGATCAGATGAAAACACAGATAAATATGCAGAAAGAAGAGCGCAGGTAAATGCCGACGCTGCGAATGCATTTGCTCAAAAGAAGGAAGAAGCATACAAAGCCTACTGCAATGATCTTGAGAACAAGAAGAATGAGATGGGCGAACTTGCCTTCCTTGTAGCATATCTTAAAAACAATGAAGTTGAGATCCTTTATAATCTTAACAGAAAAAGAGAGAGTAAATATCTTCTTAAGATCGTAGACGAATTATGCGTTAAATATAATTTCCCTCTCTGCAAAGAATATGAAGAAATAAGAAAAGATGAGGATTAACCTACAGGAAGCATTCTAAGAAGTCTGCAAGACCGTCCTCGTTATTGTCTCTGAAAGTTATATAATCGGAGACTGCCTTAAGTTTTGCATTTCCGTTTAAGAGGCAGACACTCTTGCCTGCAGCTTCGCAAAGTGAGATATCGTTTTCCTCATCAGCGAATGCATAAGAATACTTTTCTTTGATGCCCGAGATATTAAGAATTTCCTTAAGGGCATTTCCTTTTCCCGATTCCCTGGGAATCACTTCAAGGAAAATATCACATGAGAATATACACTGAACACTGTCCCCGAGTACTTCGAGGACTTTTTTCTGTACCTCGGGAAGTACCGAAGGGTTCGAGAAATTCATTATAAGGAACTTGTACGGATTAGGTTCCTCATCAACTACATTTTCTACTTTTCTTGCGGGAAGAGATACATAATTGGAATAATACTTAACTTCCTCGGTCTCTTTCTCCGTAAGGATCTCATAATCGGAATATGTATGGAAATGACAGCCGAATTCTTTGGCAATCTTCTTAACGGTTTCAGAATCCTCAACTTTAAGACATGCTCTGTGAACGATCTCGGATTTCCTGTAATCGTAAACAACACCGCCGTTAAATGCGGCGATATAATCCGTGATCTCCTGTAAAGAGAGTCTTTCGATGATCTTTAAGGCGGATGCGAGAGGGCGTCCCGTATTGATTATGAATTTATGGCCTTTTTCACATGCTTTAAAGAGCAGTGCTCTGGTGATGGGAGAGATTTCTTTTTCGTCATTTAAAAGAGTTCCGTCCAGATCAAAGAACAATGCACATCTGGCTGCATGATTGGTTACAAAGCCTTTTAAATACTCTTTTTTTAAAGATACAAGAAGCTTTGAAGGTATGTAGAGGTTTCCCCTTCCGCAGCCCAATGAGAGATTGGGCTTATTGCTTCCGTGGAAGTCGGAACCGCCTGTAATCAAGAGTTTATATTTGTTTGCAAGTTTTCTTATAAGCTTCTCATCCGAGTCAAGATATGTGGAATAGAGTGTTTCGATTCCTTTTAATCCTGCTTTTTTAAGTTCGGATACAAGTTTTTCAAGGTCGCTGTCCGAATATTTGTAAAGAATCGGATGTGCTAAAACGGGTATGCCGCCGCACGAGAGAATAAGCGATACCGCTTCGGTCGGAGTTATTTTTTCTCTGGGAATAAACCCGGGACAGTCATCGCCTATATATGTCTCGAAGGCCTCATCCATGTTTTTGATATAGCCTTTCTGGATCATGTATTTTGCATAGTGTGCACGCGTGATGACGCTGTTTGGGAACATGGAAACAAACTCGTCATAGTTTATCTCTATGCCGAGTTCGTTTAATTTTGCACACATTTTTTTGTTTCTTAAATCTCTGGAATTTCTGAATTCGGTGACTTTGCTGTCGAATCCGTTAGCACGGGGATTGATGTAGTATCCGAGAATATGTATGTCTTTGCCGTTATATTCGGTTGAAAACTCTATTCCCGGTACAACTTCTATATCCTTTCCCTTCGAAGCCTCAATGGCCTCATCTATGCCCTCGGTTGTGTCATGATCCGTAAGCGCAAATGCTTCGAGATTGGATCTGACCGCAAGTTCCACCAATTGAGAGGGAGAAAGAGTTCCGTCCGAGAAATTTGAATGAACGTGTAAGTCGATGGCTTTCATCTTTAGTTCTCGTCGTCTTCTTTCTTCGCAATATAGATAGTACGTTTTCTTGCCATTTCATCGCTTGCAAGATAATCGTCGTATGTGGTGATCTTATCGATAAGCTGACCGCCGGGCATGATCTCCATGATACGATTTGCGGTTGTTTCGATAAACTGATGGTCGTGACAGGAGAAGAGCTCAACACCCGAGAATCTGATAAGACCGTTGTTCAATGCCTGAATGGATTCCATGTCAAGATGGTTGGTAGGCTCGTCAAGAATTAAGCAGTTAGCACCCGAGATCATCATCTTCGAAAGCATGCATCTTACCTTTTCACCACCGGATAAAACCTTAACTTTCTTTAAAGCATCATCCTGTGAGAAGAGCATTCTTCCGAGAAAACCACGTACGTATGTGATATCTTTTACGGGTGAATAACCCATAAGCCAGTCTGTAATGATATCGTCGGATTTGAATTCTTCGGTATTGTCCTTGGGGAAGTAAGCCTGTGATGTGGTAACTCCCCACTTGTATGTACCTTCATCGGGTTCCATCTCCCCTGCAAGGATCTGGAAAAGAGTAGTGGTGGCAATTTCATTGCTTCCTACGAATGCAACCTTGTCTTCACGTCTTAAGATAAATGATATATTATCAAGAACCTTTTCACCGTTGATGGTCTTGGAAATACCTTCAACCTGAAGAACTTCGTTACCGATCTCACGATCGGGCCTAAAGTCGATGTAAGGGTATTTTCTGCTCGAAGGTTTGATCTCTTCAAGCTCGATCTTTTCAAGTGCTCTTTTTCTGGAAGTAGCCTGCTTTGATTTGGAAGCGTTTGCGGAGAAACGATTAATGAATTCCTGGAGTTCCTTGATCTTTTCTTCTTTCTTCTTATTGGCTTCCTTCATCTGCTTAACGAGCAGCTGGCTTGACTCGAACCAGAAGTCGTAGTTGCCTGCATAAAGCTGGATCTTGCCGTAGTCAATGTCGGCAGTCTGTGTGCAGACTTTATTAAGGAAATGTCTGTCGTGTGATACGACGATGACCGTATTCTCGAAGTTGATAAGGAATTCTTCAAGCCATGCGATAGCATCGAGATCCAGATGGTTCGTAGGCTCGTCGAGAAGAAGGATATCGGGGTTACCGAATAAGGCCTTGGCGAGAAGTACTTTAACTTTTTCGTTACCGCCAAGGTCTGACATCATTGAGTAATGAAGTTCAGTTTCGATTCCGAGTCCGTTTAAAAGGTTGGCTGCGTTTGATTCTGCCTCCCATCCGTCAAGCTCTGCGAATTCTGCTTCGAGTTCGCTGGCTCTGATTCCGTCCTCGTCCGAGAAATCCTCTTTTGCATATATTGCATCCTTTTCTTTCATGATCTCATAAAGTCTGGGGTTGCCGAGGATAACCGTATCCATAACATTGTAATTATCGTATTTGAAGTGGTCCTGTTCAAGTACGCTTAAACGCTGACCGGGGGTGATCACGATATCACCTGTTGTTGTTTCGAGTTCTCCTGAGAGAATCTTTAAAAATGTTGATTTGCCGGCGCCGTTCGCACCGATGATTCCGTAACAGTTTCCTTCCGTGAATTTAATGTTTACATCTTCGAAAAGTGCTTTCTTTCCAAAGCGGAGTGATACGTTGTTTGCGCTTATCATTTGAGTATAATCCTTTCTAAGCTGCTCAGCTTATAGTATTGGGAATCTGAGCAACTACCTGACATTTGCCGTGGGATTTGCCGTAGTAGAGGCGGTTATCCGCTTTCTGGATGAAGTCCTCGATACGGAGGCTTTCATTGGCTTCGGCCACGCCGAATGTCATGGTGACTTTTATTGTTTTATTATCATGTGTTACTTCATTCGCACATATTTTTTCAAGAATACGATCGCCCAAAGCCTTGGCAGCTTCAAGGTTACCGTTTACGAGGATGAGGATTTCCTCGCCGCCCCATCTGCATACGAAATCTCCGTCACGCATCTGGGAAGAGATAGTGTCCGCAACCATTACGAGAACTTTATCGCCGCAGTCATGTCCGTAGGTATCGTTGACTTTCTTGAAATCATCGATATCTCCGAGGATGAGAGAGAAGACCTTCTTGTCTTTTTTAAGAAGGTGCATTGCGATATTCAGTTTCTCAGTCATGCTTCTTCTGTTGGCAAGCTTGGTAAGCGGATCGATGCTCGAAAGCTTCTTTAACTGTCTGTTCCTGTTCTCGAGAGTAGCAGTAGAGTTCCTCATCTCAAGCGTGAAGATGAATGAGAACATACCAAGAAGAAGAACCGTTACGAAAATGTTCAGAACCTTGGTAATTACAACGAGAACGGGGTAAAACTTTACGATATTATCATAATTTCCGTAAGGATAGAAAACGGAGAAAAGAAATGCTCCGAATGCAAATACGGAAATGATGCATGATGTCAGGAAAGGCTTTTTAAAAGCTTTGCAGATGTTTGTTATATAAAAAGATGCCGGGATCATAAGGAAGCAGAAAAGATTGAAGTAAAGATGAGGTCCGTATGCAAGCGTTGATAAAATAACAAATACAACTACTTCCAGAGATACCAGAATGGTTACAAGCACATACTGTTTGTTCTTAACAAATGAGATCATCGACTCGTAAACTAAGAACGAGAGGAGATTGTAAAGCATCATGAGAATGCTTCCGAAACCAAGGAACAAAATGGCAAAAAGGAGGTGCGAAAAAGCGCAGATATGAAGAACAAGAGTAAACTTGTCCCTGTCGGAAAGATACTCTTCTCCATTGATTATATCCTTTATGTAATTAAGGTAAATCTTAATTTGTTCCATATTTCTCCACTATAAATACATACATAATCATTTTATCATCTTTCCTATATATATACAATAAATAAATTTCGTATAAAAAAACCGTAAAAAAGATAAAGAAATTATAAGATTATTAGCACTCTCACTTGACGAGTGCTAAAAGATGTATTATTATAATATTGGTCTGAAAATAAAACAAATTTAAAGAGATTTTGTTACGTGTAAGAAAGAAGGTGATGTTATGAATATTACTAAATTCACGCAAAATTCTCAGAATTCCATAAATCTTGCTCAACAGTATGCAGTTGAGTTCGGTAATCAGGAAATAGAAGAAGAGCATCTTTTATATGCTCTTATAAATATTGACGACAGTCTTATTAAGAAACTGATCGAAAAGATGGAGATAAACGTCGAGCATTTTACCGACAGGGTTAAGGCTGCTGTCGAAAAAAGGGTAAAAGTATCGGGCGGCGAACTCAGAATAGGTCAGAAACTTAATGAAGTGCTGATTACTGCGGAGAATCAGGCTAAGAAGATGGGAGACGATTATGTTTCGGTCGAGCATCTTTTCTTATCAATGCTTGATCATCCCAATAAAGAGATTGCTGAGATATTCAGAGAATACGGTATTACAAAAGAAAGATTCCTTACGGCACTCTCGTCCGTAAGGGGTAATGTTAAAGTTACGAGCGATAATCCCGAGGGCACATATGATGCTTTGAACAAATACGGTACGGATCTTGTCGAAAAGGCTAAAAACCGTAAAATGGATCCCGTAATAGGCAGGGACTCGGAAATCCGTAACGTTATCAGGATCTTAAGCCGTAAGACAAAGAACAACCCGGTTCTTATCGGTGAACCCGGTGTAGGTAAAACAGCCGTAGCCGAGGGCCTTGCCCAGAGGATCGTTAACGGGGATGTTCCCGACGATCTTAAGGATAAGACTATTTTTGCTCTTGATATGGGCTCGCTCATTGCGGGTGCCAAATACAGGGGTGAATTCGAAGAGAGATTAAAAGCGGTACTCGATGAAGTCAAATCATCTAACGGAGAGATCATTCTTTTCATCGATGAGCTTCATACCATTGTCGGTGCCGGCAAAACGGATGGTGCGCTTGATGCGGGCAATATGTTAAAACCCATGCTTGCGAGGGGCGAACTTCATTGTATAGGTGCCACAACACTTGACGAATACAGACAGTATATCGAAAAAGATGCCGCACTTGAGAGACGTTTCCAGCCTGTAATGGTTGATGAACCGACGGTTGAGGATACTATCTCGATCTTACGAGGCATAAAAGACAGATACGAGGTTTTCCATGGTGTAAAGATCATGGATAATGCTTTGGTAGCGGCTGCAGTTTTATCAGACAGATACATATCTGACAGATTCCTACCCGATAAAGCGATCGACCTTGTTGATGAGGCATGTGCGCTTATCAAAACGGAACTTAATTCACTTCCGACGGAACTAGATGAGAAGCAGCGTAAGATACTTCAGATGGAGATCGAAGTTCAGGCTTTAAAGAAAGAAGAGGATGCGGGAAGCATTCAGAGACTTGCAGATCTTCAGGAAGACCTTGCAAAAGAGAAAGAAGAATTCGCTAACCAGAAGGCTAGATGGGAGAATGAAAAGAGTGCGGTAGACAGACTTTCGAAGATGAGAGAGGAGATTGATGCTCTTAATTCGCAGATTGAGATTGCTAAGAGAGACGGAGATCTTACCAAAGCCGCAGAACTTACTTACGGTGAACTTCCAAAACTTAAAGCAAATCTTGAAGAAGCCGAGAAACTGGCTGAGAAGAAAGAAGATTCTCTTGTTCATGAGAGAGTTTCCGATGCGGAGATCGCAAGGATCGTATCAAGATGGACAGGTATTCCGGTAGCCAAACTTAACGAATCGGAGAGAAACAAAGTACTGCATCTTGCAGACGAACTTCATAAAAGAGTCATCGGACAGGATGACGGCGTAACGAAAGTTACCGAATCTATCATCAGATCGAAAGCCGGAATCAAGGATCCGAGAAAACCCATCGGTTCGTTCCTTTTCTTGGGACCTACAGGTGTAGGAAAGACGGAACTTGCAAAAGCACTTGCGCAGTCGCTGTTCGATGATGAGAACAACATCGTCAGAATCGACATGAGTGAGTACATGGAACAGTACAGTGTATCGAGACTCATCGGAGCACCTCCCGGATATGTCGGATATGACGAGGGCGGACAGCTTACCGAAGCGGTAAGAAGAAAGCCTTATTCGGTAGTTCTTTTCGATGAGGTCGAGAAGGCTCATCCTGATGTATTTAACGTTCTTTTACAGGTGCTTGATGACGGGCGTATCACGGATTCGCACGGAAAGACGGTTGATTTTAAGAACACCATAATCATCATGACTTCCAATATAGGTGCGGATGTACTGCTTGAAGGCATCGATGAAAACGGAGAGTTCAAAGAGGGTGTTGAAGAGACTGTTACGGGAATGCTTCATAAATTTTTCAGACCGGAGTTCCTTAACAGGATCGATGAGACCATTCTCTTTAAACCTCTCGGAAAGAACGAGATCACGGGAATCCTTGATCTTATCATCGCAGATCTTAATAAAAGACTTGAAGACAGAGAATACAAGGTTGTGCTTACTTCTGCTGCAAAGGATAAAGCCATCAACGAAGGCTACAATCCGAATTACGGTGCAAGACCTCTTAAGAGATATGTTCAGAAGACGGTTGAAACACTGGCAGCCAA
>CACZOG010000072.1 GCA_902782715.1 uncultured Lachnospiraceae bacterium
ATTTTTCAGCAGTACCCGCAGAACGGAATAATAATTATCATCACAATCCTATGCTGCTTAAATCTGATTATTCTTTATTCCTCACAATTCCCTGTTTTTTTAAGAGCATCTTCCTTAAGTTTTCGAAATCATTGATCTCGTCTGTATATCTTTCTCCCACAAGAACGCCTTCTTCTTTTTCTTTGTTACACTCGGCTATTCCCGCTTCGATGCATTCTGTCGCTTTTGGGCTGTCTGTCTTTTGAACATAAGCATATGTTGCGAAGTAATACCATATACGCATTTTATCCGCATAAATGGTTTTGTATTTTTCAAGGCAGGCCAGAGCTTTATCGTATGATTTCAGGTTATTATATGCCGGAATGAGAATACCGAGCAGTCCAAGTGTCATTTTTTCATCAGGGTATCCGTAAAGTGCATCTACCACTTCAAAGTATTTCTCTCGGGCAAAGTATTTATCAATCTTTTTACCCAGCTCTTCTGCGTCCATCGAAGCATTGATCCCCTTGGGTCTGGGTTCATATTGTTTTAATATTTCTATTGTCTTTTTGTCACCGATCTCGTCAGCTGTATCCACACAATTCCATCCATGACTGCAAGGAAGCGTTTTGTCTCCTCCATATTTTAAAAGCAGATCCAAAACCTGATACTTTTCTTCCTTCAGATTATTGTTTGTATTTGACGTAATCTGATAAAGAGGAGAAATTTTGTCATTATTACGTATATTGGGATCTCCTCCGGCTTTAAGTATTTCTTCAACAAGCTCGACATCAGCAGGGTAACCGCTGAGATAATGCAGTGCCGTACTGCCATATTTATCCTGATTATTTACATCTATACCTCTTTTGACCAGATCTTTGGCAATATCCCATTTCCTGCTTGATACAGCATTCTGTAAAAGGCTGCACTTATTTCTGTCCAAAGAATTGATGTCGAGATCAGGCACTTCCTCCAAAGCTTCAAGATATTCTTTCATGCCGTTTTTCACAATCCCAATTGCTTTTCGAATATCCTCTTCTGTTTTACGTACCTGTCTTTCTCCATAAAAGCCTTTAAGAAGTTCTTTGACCGTGTAATCAGTCATCGAAATATTCGAAATGCATTTATCATATTCTTCTTTCGATGCCTCTGTTATAACTCCGCGAAGGTCTGCTTTTTTCCAATCGCCTTCCTGTCCCCGGCCTATATACAGTTCGTCATAGTCAGGTGCCAGATAATCATCCTGATGTCCGATGATTCGCCAGTCACCGCCCATCAGTTTTTGATCAAAAAGGACACAAGCATTTATATTGATCGGAGGAATGATCCTTCCTGCATTCACTATCGTTTGCTCATCAATAGTCGGTGTTTCTGAAATATGATCGAATATCTCCGCCACGCAAAAGCTTAACCTGTCAAGATTTATCTCAATGATCCGCCCAAAGCAAAATCTGTTATCGTCATAAACAAAGCAGAAAATATCTCCACGGCCAAGATATCTTTTCATTGTTCTCGGCTTCTTATCCCAGTCCCATAATTTGATGCTTCCGATCGCCGTTCTTGACAGTTTCTCAATGAACTCATCCATATTATCTGCAAATACGCCGTTGGGATTTTCTTCATACACATTGAAATGTCCGTATTCGCAATCCATCCACTCAACTTTGCCGGTTTCGTTATTAAAAAGTATCAGAATAGTTCCTATCTTCGTATACAGATTTCCGATAAGAAATCTCTGACCAAAATCATTTCTGCCTTTCCAGTCGTTGTATGCACCGGTCACTCTTGCCAATGCATCCTCCTGTGATTTAATAACATACAGCTTTATTTCAATTTCACCCTTAACTTTGTTAAATGAAAACCATTTATCAAACTTCTCATTTCCGGCAGGCACAACAAAATCAGACTGTTTAAATGTTATTTCTCCGCGAATAAATCTTTCATATGCTTTTGAATAGAAACTCTTTAATCCTTCATGCAATTGAAAGCCCAGTTCGTTTTCCGTTTCCTCCCAATCGAACTGAGCTGTTCCCGATTTAGCATTTAAAAAATCAACCAAATTCATAACAATCCCCCATTGCCAGCCCTTAAATCATAATTACAAGGCTCATTTAACACATAATTAAAATCCCAGTTCATACCATCCGTCGGTATCAACCTTGCCATCCTGATAAAACGCAATGAATATATCCAGACATTCAGAAGGTTCGATATTGTCTTTGCAAAGGATCTTCGGAAGGCTGTTTTGATCCTTCTTCTCGTCAAGGCCCGCTTCGATATGCATTAAACCGGGTTCTTTATCCATGCACGCCTGAATGAAAGTTACATGATTTACGGGTTCGGAAGGAGAAACGATTATAAACTCTTCTTCGCCGTCTTCGATTTCTTCTATCGCTCCGTCCACTATGCCGATATAATCTCTGATGTTTTCTATTTTTTCTTCCGTATCAGTTACCCGAAGCGTCCACTCCAAGTGTTTTTCCACCGGCAGTTCTTCAAAGTTATCGCTTAAATATCTTCTGTCAAATCCGAAATTCGTTTCAAGATATCTTTCATAATCCAATCCCGGAGGAAGAACTTCTTTCCATACGATCTTCTCCTCCGGCAGACATGCTTCGAAATTGCGACCGTTCATTATTCCGAGAACAGAATCGCCTGCAGGGTTATTCGTATTGAATTTTGCGATAACGGGATGATTATTTTTTACATTCGAGAACGCATATGCAAAAAGGGTATCCGTTTTATCGCTTATCCAGATCAAAGCATTGAGATATTCCCAAAAAGGGGTAAATTCAGGCGTATGATTCTTAAGAGTAAATTCGATGCGAATCCATTTTGTTCCTTTTATCTCTTTTACAGCATAATTTAATTCATACGAAGTCGGATCCGAATACAGTTCATAGTATTCATCCAGGTGCGCTTTAAGATCGGGATATGAAACCTTCTTTGTGAAAATAAAAGATCTGTAATCCTTAAGATTCGGAAAACCATTCTCTTTGGAGTTATCCGTATCCGGGCTTTCCACGGTCGGCAGTTTACTTTCTTCTGCCTGAAGTTTGCTTTCTTCAACCGGAAGCACACCGTTTTTCAAAAAGTAGTAAAAGTCGTCTTTAAAAACCTTAAAGCCCTCTTCTCCGAGATAATCAAGATTAACTTCTTTCTTTTTTCCGTTCGAATTAAAGATGATACCCCTGGTAATGGTAACCGAATATCCGGTTCTGAAAGGTCTTTCATAAAACTCTTCAAAAGACGAACGCGAATAAAGTTCACGTTTTTTATTTTTCTTATGAACGATCTCCAGGCCGTGTTCATCCAATTCAATGTATTCAATATCAAATACAAAAACCAGGTAATATATCAAGATCAAACCTGTACCGATCAGTTCGAGAATAATGATGCCGACCCACCATTTTATGGAAGGGAAAATGATCGGTATCATGAATGCAGGTATAACGGGAAGAATGATATCGCAGACTGCGAATACCACAATGAACTCTGATATTGCCGTACCCTTTTGTCTCTTTAAAGGATAATACCTTCTCCTGTTTTTATCCGTCCTGTCCGACCGGCCTGATTCCACAGGTTTCCTGTAGATCAAAAGTGCCACGGCAATCGGTCCTAAAAGGACCGCCAGTCCGCCTAAAAATATGATCACTTCAAACATTGTTTTCCCCCCAAGTTTGTGTATTCTTATTCCTTAAATTTCATTGTAGCAGAAAACCGGCCTATAACAAACATCAAATACTATAAATTAATAATGTATACATCAGCTTCTTCGCCTTCAAACTCGAAACTTCTCTCATACTTACCGTTATTTTTTATAATTGTTTTAACGGAAGGCTCATTCGTTCTCTCAACCGATAACTGCAGACTTTCCAATCCGATCTCCTCCGCCCGTTTTACAATAAGCCCAAGCATCTGCGTCGCATAACCCTTCCTTCTTTCCGATGGTCTGACACTGTATCCGCTGTTGCCGAAATCCTTGAGGAAATCGTTTAACTCATGTCTTAAATCAATGATTCCGACAATCCTGCCATTATCATCAAAAGCAAAATAAGTATCCGTAACAACCCATGAGGGATTGACCGTTTCTTCGGATATATTGTCCGTAACGGTTTTAAGCCATTCACCATATGACTCCATCCTGTCAAGCAGTTCACTGCCGTTTATGGTATTCTCGCCATTGTCAATGAATTCCTGTTTAAAAGCCAAAGCTTCATTTTCATATTCCTTTACAGGTCTTTTTAACTTGATCATATTATTCTCCCGTTAACTGTCTTTTTATGTTTCGTATAATAGAACGACATGTCTTTGTTTTTATGGTTATGATCCCGTTCCACATTCGGACTCCCTGATACGAAAAAAGGATCATATTCACGATTTCATCGACATCCACGTCATTAAACTCTCCGTTTTTGATTCCGTACTTAATTAACTCTTTCCACTTCTTTTCGCTGTTCTTATGAAGACGTTCAAAAAAGCCGGAGTCAACCGTTTGGGCATACTCATACATGGCTGTATTCAAAGAATCCTCGTCATTAATTAACTCGTGCTCCATCCGTTTAAGCGCATCATCTAAGATCACAGCTGCAGGTGTTCCTTTTTTGATCCGATCGCGGAAATCCATTTCATCATTTTGTGTGATCACCTCGAGCAGTTCCTCAAACAATTCTCCCGTACTCGAAAAATGACTGTATAAGCCGCCTCTGCTCATATTGGTAACTTCGCATACATCCTTCATGGTAACCTGCTTAAAACCCTTCTTTGCAAAAAGAATGTAAGATTCATTCAATATGTATTCTCTTGTTTTCTCTCCCTTAGCTGCCATTTGTTCACTCTCCTTTTCGACACTTATGTCGATTTTTATTTTAGACACACGTGTCGATTTTGTCAATAGAATCAAAACAAAAAAGCCCTGCCTTCTCCGGCAGAGCTTCTATCCGTTTAGTAAATTGTATATATTTATTCTTTGGTAATTACCATAAAACATCTGTCCCAGGATTCGTCTTTATACGAAAAGGCTCCCTCATCCGTTCTTCTTTCCCTGAATCCCAGTTTCTCATAAAATCTTTTTGCTCTCGGGTTCTGAGGGAAAACAACCAGCTGTACCGCTTCTGCATCCGTGTCGTTAAAAGCATATTTAAGCAAAAGATCAAACATTTCCTTTGCGATGCCTTTTCCGCGGCAGTCGGGATCTACTATTACAAATTTAAGCATTCCTTCTTTAGTATCATCGTTTAACGAATAGCAGAAGAAACCGACCGGTACATCACCTTCTGTTGCGACAAACGACAGATCTCCGTGTTTTTCCTTATGCTCCAGAAGCGTCTTGGTAAAGTTTTCCTTATCAAGAGGGAAACTGAATCTGTTGGCGCACCACATTACGTGAGTTCTTTCATCTTCAGGCCAGTTTTTAATTATTTCAAAATCCTTCTCGGGATCAAATGCTCTTAATTTCATATTATCTTTTATTCCTTACCGCCAAATGTATTAAACCATGCTCTCTCATCAAAGCTGCGCTTCCTTGGTTTTCATTTTTTCATTCTTATGATTGTAAAAGATCATTTTACGATCATTATTGAAAAATAACCGACTTCATCCGGAATGGACTGAAGGTCATAATAAACCCTCTCATTTTCCATACCGCAGTTTTCAACCAGATATGCTTTTCTGCCGCTTTCAGAAACCTTTTCTTTTATCTCTTTTATATTTTTACCGACTTTTAAAATGACCAGTGTTCCGTCATAATCACAGAACTTTCCGGAAGTGATTATTACCGATTCATCCCCTAAAGAAAGCGGCATTTTTAACTTCGAAGAAACCGCACTGAAGGATGTTATACCGTTTATTATTTCAAAATCATATCCGTTATTTTTGATAATGTCGGCAATATAATAAAATGTCGAGTAAAACCCGGGATCTCCCAGTGTCAGGAAAGCAACATTCTTACCTTTTGAAAGGTGAAGAATAATCTGTTCTGCCGCTTTCTCATGAAACTCTTTTATACCATCTTCGCGCATGGGAAAATCAAGAAGCAGTAATTCTTTTGATTCAATTTCAGGCACTGCATCTTTCGCGATACGATATGCAATACCCGGTTCGCCCTTGCTTTGCACACATGCTATGCAGTCTGCATTTTTAATTGTTTTCACAGCCTTCAGAGTCAGTAATTCGGGATCTCCCGGTCCGACTCCGACGGCAAATAACTTACCTGTCATTTTGTAATTCCAATCAGTTTAATATATCCCCTTTAGCAAAAAAGTTATCTTTTCTTTACTTCATAAAAACGATATAACCGTTCCTCTTTGTCATAGATATCTTTATACATTTTTGTTTCGATAAGTTTAAATCCGCTCTTTTCTGCGGTTTTGCATGAAGGCTCGTTTGCTGCCAGAATCGTCGCAATAATCTCTTCTTCTTTGTAATGCTCAAAGAAGAAATCGAGATATGCCTTTAATGCCTCTGATGCATATCCCTGTTGTCTGTAAGCAGCACCTATTCCGTAGCATATGCCGATTTTTCCCGTATCCTCATAAAAGGTATTTCCGACATTTCCGATAACAGTATCTTTATCTTTCAAGCATATAGTACTGCATATATAATCAATTCTCGGGTTATCCTGTTCGGCTAGAGAAACTGCCTCATCTACCCATTCGCCTATCCACTCCGAACAGTTTTCGTCAAATCCAAGTTCCGAAAAACTGCCATCCTTTGCCATCTCGGCAAATATCTTTTCGTCGCCTTTTTTTATCGCCCTTATTATAAGTCTTTCCGTTTCTATTCTCATTTTTCACTCCAAAGATCATTTGTATGAAATCGTAAGTGTCACACCGGCATCCATTGTCTGAGATGCCAGTATAATATCCTCGCCTTTTTCCAGAGTTATTTCTTTTAGAGGTTCTGCTCTTAAATTTATGGTTCCGTTGGGATTGGGCTCAATCAAGCAGCCGTCCAGCGATAATACGATTTTTTCTTCATCGACGGATTTAACTGTAACTACCGAATGAAATCCGCTGTAGAGTTCATCACCGACATTTAGATCCGTATAGTACGTTTCGGTGGGTTCAGACTTGTCTGCCTGTACGCTGAGCGTCGGCCCCTCATTTTCATTTGCTGCCTCATCGGGTTCTTCATCCGTTCCGACATTCTGTCCTGTCACAATTTCCTCGGGTTCATTATTTATCACAATCCTGTTGTTTCCAAATGTGCATCCTGTGAGCGATATGACTGCCGCTAAACATACTGCCACAGTTAATATTTTTATGTTCATATTGATCATCCCTCCTGTAATTCCATGCGATTTTTATGGTCTGTGCACACATCAGACTCTGCAATGTTCCACGAACTCTTTAAAAATCTTTAAACTGTCCTCATCATTCATATATGAAAACTCGGGATGCCACTGAAATGCCCATGCAAATTTCTTATCTTTTATCTCTATTGCTTCAACCAGTCCGTCTTCCGCCAAAGCCATTACATTTAATCTCTCTGCAAGGTCTTTTACAGCCTGATGATGATAACTGTTTACTTCAAGACTCTTTTTGTTTAAAAGAGTATAAAGCGGGCTGTCTTCTTTAATGTTTACTTTGTGCACAGGTTTATTATACGGCGGAGTCTGATGATGATTCAACATGGTTTTGAATTGTGTGGGAATATCCTGATAAAGGCTTCCGCCCAGATACGCATTAATAAACTGGATCCCCCTGCAGATTCCAAGTAATGGAATGTCTTTTTCCAAAACCTGTTTCAGAACTTCACTTTCCATATCGTCTCTTTCTTTTAGGAATGAAACAGTTCCGTTTATCGGAGTCTCATTATAAATCGCAGGATTCACATCATGTCCTCCGGTAAAAAGAACTCCCTGCACATTATTTAAAAGTTCTTCTATATCCTCTGCATCGCTTGTCAGAGGAAACATGACCGGAATTCCACCTGCTTCGGCAATCCCGTTCATATAGCCGGGAAGCATCCACAAACTGTCTTTCTCATCATCAAATAACGGAATTATTCCTATGATCGGTTTCATGAATCGTTCCTTTTCTGATCCGTAAATCTTAAATAAATTACCTTCATAAAAAGGCAAAGATATCTGATATCTCAGACACCTTTGCCTTAATCGGAAGTATATCACGATTATCCGAAAATGTACACCATAATACAAATACAAATCTTTTATTCTTCGTAACTGAAAGTCTTTAAGAACTTCTTAAGACGATCTGTCTTTGGATTGTCGAAAAAGTCTGTGGGCTTTCCTTCCTCGACTATCTTTCCGCCGTCAAGGAATATGACTCTGTCCGCAACCGCTCTCGCAAAAGACATCTCGTGAGTTACGATAAGCATTGTTCTTCCTTCCTTTGCAAGGGACAATACAACATCCAGAACTTCCCTTACCATCTCCGGATCGAGTGCCGCCGTTACTTCGTCAAAAAGAAGAACTTCCGGATGCATGATGAGCGCACGCACGATCGCAACTCTCTGCTTCTGTCCGCCGGATAACTGACGCGGGTAATTGTCTTTCTTTGATATAAGACCAACTCTGTCGAGAAGTTTTAAAGCCTCTTCTTCAACTTCGGCTTTCTTTCTCTTTTTTACCTTTATCGGTGCAAGCGTAACATTCTGAAGGATCGTCTTATGCGGAAAAAGATCGTAACTCTGGAAAACCATTCCAATCTTTTCTCTCGTTTTGCTTAAGTTCTTTTTATTGGGATTTATCTTTTCATCGCCGAGAAAAACCGAACCGTCCCGGATATCTTCAAGGCCGTTAAGGCAGCGAAGAAAAGTACTTTTACCGCATCCCGAAGGTCCGACGATAACCACAACTTCTCCTTTTTTTACGGACAGACTGATACCGTCAAGCACATCGACATCTTCATATTTTTTACTAAGGTTTTCAACTCTTAGGATCTCTTCCATATCAGTTCTCCCATTTTTTCTCAAGATATTTGCTAAGGCAGCTTATCGGATAGCAGGCAAGGAAATACAAAATAAAAATCGTTGCGAAGATTCCGAATGCCGCATTCGGTGAACTCTTTCTGTTGGCTTCGATGATCTGCTGCCCTACTTTTAATACCTCAACGATTCCGATCATCATTACAAGACTTGTAGTTTTTATCATCCTCGTGATGAGGTTGATCGAAAGCGGGATCAAACGTCTTACGATCTGTGGAATGATGACATGAATATAGGTCTGCAATCTGTTCATTCCAAGTGCCATGCTGCTCTCATACTGAATAGCGGGAATACCTGTTAATGCGCCTCTAACGAGATCGGACATTTCCGCTGTTCCCCAAAATGAAAAAACTATTACAGCGGACACTTCCGCAGAAAGGTTGAGTCCGAGTATTTTTGTGGCTCCGAAATAAACGATAAAAAGCAATACCATCTGCGGCATAATGCGGACGATCTCAAGATACACTCTCGATACCGCATTGATAACCGGATTCTTAAGTGTCATAAGCATTCCGAGGATAATTCCGAGAGTAATGCTTATCACTACGGAGATCATGCTTATATACATTGCAACGCCGAGTCCGCCGAGGAGCCTTAGCGCGTTATTCCCTTTTAATAAAACTTCAAATCCCATCGCTTAGTCTCCAAACATTTTGAATCGTGTTTTCTTCTCGATCACCGTTCCGAGTATCGAAACGGGAAGCAGCATAACTACATAAAAAATAACGAGCATGAAAAGACATTCCGTCGTGTTGTAATAAAGTCCTATAAGGTCTTTTGCCGTAAACATAAGGTCCATCAGCGAAATGGCCGAAAAGACGCTTGTTTCTTTTAATAAAAAGATAAGATTCGCTACAACCGCAGGGACGCTGAGTGTTACAGCCTGCGGAAGGATAACATTTGAAAAAAGCTGCCCTTTTCTCATACCAAGCGCCAGAGCACTTTCCGTCTGAGAAACAGGAACCGCATCGAGTCCGCTTCGAAAACTCTCCGTCATATAACTTCCGCCGAGTAATCCTAATCCGATCGCACCGCAGGCTTCTGCGGATATTGAAATACCGATCTTCGGAAGTCCGAAATACACGAAGAAAAGCTGTACAAGAAGCGGAGTGTTTCTGAAAAGCTCAACATAAACTTTTACTATCGCCGATAAAACGGGAATGCGAAAATGGAGCACGAAAGCACAGAATACCCCTATACCGAGTGAAAGAGCAATTCCGATCCAGCCTATTTTTATTGTCAGCATAAATGCCTTTATATAAAGAGGCAGATATGAAACTATAACTTCAAAATCCATTTCGTTTTCCTATCGTTTTCTGTGGTCTATTTTATTTGAAATAAAAGTTCCGAGATTCTGAATGATCTGGAAAATAATTATGAGAAGCACAACGGTAACGATCATTATGCCTGTTTCCCATCTGTAATAACCGTATCTGACAGCGATATCTCCAAGTCCGCCGCCTCCGACGGTTCCGGACATTGCGGAATATCCCAGAAGCAATCCCGTTGTTATTGTTATTCCTCTGAAAAGTGAAGTTTTTGCTTCAACAAGAAGTACCTTTAAGATGATCTGTATATTGCTCGCGCCCATTGCTCTCGCCGCTTCGATAACACCCGCATCTACTTCGTTTAAAGAAGACTCGACAACCCTTGCGATATAAGGTGCAGCACATATTACCAAAGGTACTATAGTTGCTGTTGAACCGTAACTTTTTCCTACAATAAGTCTTGTAAAAGGAATAAGCAGGATCAGTAATATCAGGAAAGGAATACTCCTTACGATATTGCAGATAAAATCTCCTATTCTGTATATAAAAGGAATCGGATGAAGTCCTTTGCTGCTCGTAACATAAAGTATTATCCCGAGCGGAAGACCGAGCGCATATCCGACTAATGTCGAACCCAGTGTCATATAAAGGGTATCTCTGATTCCTTCCAGGATCATCTTTATAACATTTGAATCAAACATTTTCCCCTACCTCCGATACTGCAAGTCCGCTCTTTTTCAGATGCTCGATTATCTCTCCATAATACGGCGAGTCTTCGGGAATACCCAGGATCATTTCACCGATCGCTTTACCGCCTACATCCATGGTATCCGCTTTGAGAATGTTGATCGGAGTTTTGAATTTAAGGATCACATTCGAGATAACAGGTTCGTATGCGGAGTTTTCTCTAAATACGATCCTTATCTTCTTTCCGGTATTAATGCTCTCAAGCGGCGTATATCTTATTTCTTTTCCCGAAATAAGTTCCTTTGCCGCATCGGACGAGGGCGATTCGAATATCTCTTGAACAAGCCCTTCTTCCACAAGCTTGCCGTTGTCAATGATGGCCACTCTTTTACATACCTGAGTCACAACCGACATCTGGTGAGTGATTATTACTATAGTGATCCCGAGTTTCTCATTTATTTCTTTTAAGAGTTTAAGAATGGAATCCGTTGTCTGCGGATCGAGTGCGCTTGTAGCTTCATCGCAAAGAAGGATTGACGGATTGGTCGCAAGTGCTCTTGCTATGGCAACTCTCTGCTTCTGTCCGCCGGAAAGCTGCGAAGGATAAGCCTTTTCCTTATCTTCGAGATTGACGGTTTTTAAAAG
>CACZOG010000073.1 GCA_902782715.1 uncultured Lachnospiraceae bacterium
ATTTTACAAACAGATCATTCCGAAAGAATTCCCCTTTTACACAGCAAAAAGCCTCCTTTTCCCGGGAGGCTTTTTGTGTTATATTTAAATATATTTGCAGGCCGAAAACAGTGATTCGGATGCCATTATATTTGTATCAAAGGAGATTCTTTTATGCCACATTCATCAGGGGGCGGCTCTCACGGCGGCGGTTCGCACGGCGGAAGTCATCATTCCTCTTCAAGAAGTCATTCATCAGGAAGCAGCAGACCTGCCAACAGGGTTTCCAATAAAGCATTTCCCGGAGCTAAAAGATATGTATATTTTGAAAACAAGGCCCCGGTCTTCATATATACCAATTACAATCTGCATAAGAGAAGAACCGGTGAAAGAATATATGTTATTTTTTCCTATCTTCTTATTATGACTTTCGTATCGGCGATCAGTATTTTTCCGTTTGCCCATCTGCCGAAGAAACTTGACACATCGACATATACATCAACCATAGAAATAGCAGATACCATCCATATAATCGATGACAAAGCCGATTTGGCGGCATCACTTAAAGAATTCCAGGATGAGACCGGAATCACTCCTGCCCTGATCACGGTTCACAATGAAGACTGGGAAAAAAATTACGTATCTCTGGAAGCATACGCATATGATCTGTATGTTAATGCGTATCCCGATGAAATGCACTGGCTGATCGTTTATTCCGAACCGACAGATCCCGATCCTGATTTTAATGACTGGAAATGGGAAGGAATGCAGGGCGACGATACAGACGATATTTTAGGAGACAGAGAAACATCTTTGTTTAACAGAACTCTGCACGACAACCTGCTCAGACGTTCACAATATACAGTAGATGAGGCTGTCTCAAACGCTTTTGACACGTTAACACCCGTTGCTATGAAAAAGTATATTCCCAAAGGAGCGGTGATCGCATTAGCCGTAATTAACGGATTTCTGTTACTCTTCTGCTGGTTATCTCTTGATCTTCATCCTAAAAAGGAAAGATTATATCGTAAGGCAGTTGAGTGTCCCGAGCAGTTCGTGGATCAGGAAGCATGCGAATACTGCGGCGGAATCTACATTGTCGGACTCAATACCACGTGCCCGAGCTGCGGTGCTCCCGTAAAACCGCATGATTACACGGTTGATAAAGAAGGCAATGTGACTAATATTATTAAATAATACTGAGAAACAAGAGTTAGAAAGGTTAAAAGCTATAGTTTTCGATATGAATTCGAAAATTATAGCTTTTTTGAGTTAATTAAAGGATATGCAGTAGTCAAAAGCTATAAATTCAAAGAAGACTAATAGATTTATAGCTTTTTTCGGCAAAATAATGGATGAGTTGGGGTGAAAAGCTATAAATTCAAGAGTAAATGAATGATTTATAGCTTTTTTCAGCAAATTTATTGAATGAGCGGGGATCAAAAGCTATAAATTAAAAAGTAAATGAATGATTTATAGCTTTTTTCGTCATATTTATTGGATGTGTGAGTATGAAAAGCTAAAATTCCTAGAGAATTTGAAAAATTTATAGCTTTTTCGTCAAATTTACTGAATCTGCGGTGGCGAAAAACTATAAATTCAATGGAAAAAGAAAGATTTATAGCTTTTTTCAGCAAATTTATTAGATGAACGGGGATCAAAAGCTATAAATTCAACGGAAAAAGAAAGATTTATTGCTTTTTTCATCAAATTTATTAGATGAGCGGGGATCAAAAGCTATAAATTCAACGGAAAAAGAAATGTTTATAGCTTTTTCTGCCCTTATGCAACAATATGCAGCATTTAAAGGCTATAAATTCAAGCATAAAAGATAATATTATAGTTTTTCAGACAAACCCAAAAGCTATATAAAAAAAGCCATAAATTTCCTAAAGAACACAGGATTTATAGCTTTTCAATCCACATAAAAAAGATATAAAAAGATCAGCGCCGGGCAATCATATGATTGCCCGGCACTTTCATTTGGAAAAGATCACTGTTTATTCATAATCAACTACGTTTGTCCAGGAAAGCAGGAATTCTCTCTCCTCTTCATTTCCTTTAACGGATTGGCTGGCTGCTACGATGGGAAGCCATTTCTGAACGTACTGCTTGGCCGTATCGCTCTTCTTGCAGAAAAGGTCAAGGTATTTGTCGGCAATATCTTTCTTGCCCTTTAAACAGAACGTAAGATATGTTCTTGCCACATCCGCTGATGCGTTTCCGCTTGTTACATGTGCCCAGTCAATGATATAGGCCTTGTCATCAGGAGTAATGATAACGTTTGACGGAACGAAATCACCGTGGCAAACCTTATCATGCTCGGGAAGTGATGCAAGTCTTGTATGAAGTTCATAACGGGTAGTTGCATCAAGTGTTGTTGCAGAGATCTTTCTCTGCATTTTTTCTTTTAACTTGTTTAAGTTGGCAACCTTCTTGGAATGTACTTCCATCTGAAGATCCACGAAACGGTTTAAGTATTCATCGATCTTCTCGGGATGATCGTCCATCATCTTCTGAAGAGTCACACCCTCGACAAATTCAGTAGCGATCGCCCACTGTCCGTCAATCTTACATACTTCTCTGACTCTGGGGATATTTAATCCGCAGTCTTCTACTCTTGCCTGGTTGCAGGCTTCATTTAAAATGTCAGCCTTTGAATATTCATTTGAAAAGACTTTGATCGCAAGATTTCCGTCTCGATAAACTTTTTTGTTCTTTCTTTCTGCTATGACTTTATCTAATTTCATGTTTAGTCTCCTTTCAACACCATTTAATCAGCTTCACTTACTTTTAAGTCTAAAGCTTAAACCTCTTCATGTTTACCATAGTAAGCATTTAAGTACATCTGCTTAATCTCACTGATAAGCGGATATCTGGGGTTAGCTCCCGTGCACTGATCGTCGAAAGCCTGCTCAGCCATTTCATCGAGTCTGTCCAAGAATTCTTTTTCATCGATTCCGTATTCGGCAATCGTCTTCTTGATTCCGATCTTCTCTTTTAACTCATCAAGGGCTTTGATAAGATTCTTAAGCTTAGCTTCGTCATCTTTTCCGCCGAGTCCGAGATAATCGGCAACCTGAGCATATTTCTCAAGTGTATGAGGATGATCGTACTGTGAGAATGTACCCATCTTAACCGGAACTTCGCTTGCGTTAAACATTAAGACTTCGTCAAGCATCAGAGCATTTGCAACACCATGGGGGATATGGTAGAAGGCTCCGAGCTTATGTGCCATTGAGTGGCATACGCCAAGGAAAGCGTTTGCAAAAGCCATACCTGCCATTGTAGCGGCATTAGCCATCTTCTCTCTGGCTTCGGGATCGTTTGCTCCGTTATCGTATGCTCTGGGAAGATATTCAAATATCATCTTAAGCGACTGAAGAGCAATTCCGTCCGTGTAGTCATTAGCCATAACGGAAGCGATAGCTTCGAGGTTGTGCGATACTGCGTCAATACCTGATGCGGAGGTCAATCCTTTAGGTGCGCTCATCTGCATGTCGGCATCTACGATTGCCATGTTGGGAAGGAGTTCGTAATCGGCAAGCGGATATTTAACACCCGATACTTCATCGGTAATAACTGCGAAAGGCGTTACTTCGGAACCTGTTCCGGCTGATGTGGGTACTGCGATAAAGAAAGCTTTTTCACCCATCTTAGGGAATGTGTAAATACGCTTTCTGATGTCAACAAATCTCATAGCCATGTCTTTGAAATCTGCTTCGGGATGCTCATAGAGAACCCACATGATCTTGGCTGCATCCATTGCAGAACCGCCGCCGATGGCTATAATGCAATCCGGCTTAAACTCTTTCATCATATTTGCACCCTCTTTAGCACATGCAAGCGTAGGATCGGGAGCTACATTCGAGAATGTCTGATGGATGATTCCGAGTTCATCGAGTTTATCCGAAATGGGTTTGGTGTATCCGTTTTCAAAGAGGAAAGTATCGGTAACGATGAAAGCTTTCTTCTTGTTGTAGTAAGTTTTTAATTCCTCAAGGGCAACGGGAAGGCAGCCCTTCTTGATATATACTTTAGAAGGTGTTCTGAACCAAAGCATATTGTCTCTCCTTTCCGCAACGGTCTTGATATTCAAAAGATGTTTAACACCAACGTTTTCACTTACGCTGTTACCGCCCCATGAACCGCAGCCAAGTGTGAGTGAAGGCGCAAGTTTAAAGTTGTAAAGATCTCCGATACCACCGTGGGAAGAAGGTGTATTGATAAGAATACGGCAGGTCTTCATTCTCTCGCCGAATTCGGCAATTTTTTCTTTTTCAGTAACCGTATTGATGTATAAAGAAGATGTATGGCCGAAACCGCCGTCTTCAACAAGTCTTTCTGCCTTGTTTAATGCATCTGCAAAGTTCTTTGCCTTGTACATAGCAAGAACGGGTGATAATTTCTCATGAGCGAATTCTTCGGAAAGTTCAACGCTCTCAACCTCACCGATTAAGATCTTTGTCTTCTCGGGAACCTTAACACCTGCAAGTTCAGCGATCTTAAATGCACTCTGACCAACGATCTTGGCATTAAGAGCACCGTTTATAAGGATTGTCTTTCTAACTTTGTCGAGTTCGTCTTTTTTAAGGAAATAGCATCCTCTGTCTTTGAATTCTTTTTTAACTGCTGTATATACTTTCGTATCAACAATGCATGACTGTTCGGAAGCACAGATCATACCATTGTCAAAGGTCTTCGAATGAATGATAGAGTTAACAGCAAGAATGACGTCTGCACTCTCATCTATGATAGCGGGTGTATTACCTGCGCCAACACCGAGTGCGGGCTTACCGCTCGAATAAGCAGCCTTAACCATTCCGGGACCGCCTGTAGCGAGAATGATATCAGCTTCTCTCATAACAAGATTGGTCATATCAAGCGAAGGAGAATCGATCCATCTGATAATGCCTTCGGGGGCACCTGCTTTAACCGCAGCATCAAGAACGATCTTAGCAGCAGCGATTGTCGATCCCTTTGCACGTGGATGAGGACTGAAAATGATCGCATTTCTTGTCTTTAAAGCTATGAGTGCCTTAAAAATAGCAGTTGATGTCGGGTTCGTCGTAGGGATAACCGCTGCGATAACACCGATGGGCTCTGCGATCTTCTTGATTCCATATGCCTCATCTACTTCTACTACACCGCATGTCTTTGCATCTTTATATTTATTGTAAATATATTCCGAAGCGTAGTGGTTCTTAATAACCTTATCTTCTACAACGCCCATTCCGGTTTCTTCAACCGCCATTTTCGCAAGAGGTATTCTCTGTCTGTTAGCAGCCATGGCAGCTTCATAAAAGATCCTGTCAACCTGCTCCTGGGAATAATCTGCGAAAACCTTCTGAGCTTCTTTTAATTCACGTAAAGCTACTTCGAGTTTTTCTACGCTGTCGATAATTCCGTAATCTTTTTCCATTCTTTAATCTCCTTTCCCCTGACTGAAATCATTGAGATTGTTATTTTTTTATCAATCTTTTATGTTTTCAGTATAACACATGTTTTTCAAATTGCAATACCTTTTTGTTATTTTTTTAACAATTTCTGTTCTCCCCCTTTTTTTAATAATAAAATATGAATATTAAAAAGCACTTGCATACTTGAAATCATTTTGATATAATACACTTCGTTGACTGTAGGGGAATCATACAGTGGCAGTATCACGGTCTCCAAAACCGTTCACGGGAGTTCGAATCTCTCTTCCCCTGTTTACCTCTCAAGGCTAAGTGCTTTGAGAGGTTTTTTTGTGTAACTTTTATTATACTACATTTTAAATATAATACGATATGTTTTAATGCTCTCTTCTATTTTATTTTATTATTTGGTAAACTTATGAATATACGAAAACACAGGGAGGTTCGATATGAAATTTATATATCCTGACGGAAAGAAATGTGCTCTCACATTCAGTTTCGATGACAATCAGGCATTTGATATAAGACTTATAGAGATATTTGATAAATACGGAATGAAGGGTACCTTCAATATCAATTCAGGAACCCTCGGCGTTACAGCAGATCAGAACTGTGACGGTAACATATATGTAGAACCTGATAAGGTAAAAGAAGTATACAAAGATCATGAAGTTGCCATTCACGGCGTTGAGCATAAATTCATCGCAGGATTAACCGATTCAATGATCGTAAATGAATTTCTTGATGACAGACGCGCCCTCGAAGCTTTAACGGGTAAACTTATTCAAGGTTGTGCATATGCTTTCGGATGGCATAACGAACATATAATGGGAATCTTAAAAACTCTCGGAATCAAATATGCCAGAGGTGTTGATGCAACAAACGGATTCTTTCCTCCTCAGGACTTCCTCGACTGGAAGCCTACCTGCCATCAGGGAGATGACAACCTTATGGATTTAGGTCAGCAGTTCTTATCCGTTCCCGGATACATTGAACTTCCTTTGATGTATGTCTGGGGACACAGTTACGAATTCGGCCGCAGCGGAAACTGGACCGATATTGAAGAATTCTGCAAAATGATGAGCGGCAAAGATTTCATCTGGTACGCAACCAACATGGAAATCTGCGAATACATCAACGCAACAAGATCTCTTGAATTCAGTGCAGACGGAAAGAAAGCCTACAACCCCACTCTCATTGAAGTGTTCTTTGAGAAGGATGATAAAGTTGCAAGCATTAAGCCCGGAGAGTTTATTGAAGTATAAAACTAACACATGTAAATAATAGAAAAACTAATTAAAGGAGATTCGTATGAAAAAGTGTCCCGTATGCGGTGAATTAAATGGAGATAACGTATCCAAGTGTTTCAGCTGTTTCTTTGATTTCACAAAGGATAGCCAGATCATTGAACAGATCGGCAAAGAAAACCTGGCCACAATATTTGATAAAAATGACAGATATGTATATGATGCAGTCTCTTTAAGCGCTTCAAAAAACGGTGCGATCGATACGAATGAACTTGTCAAAACTCTCAATAATAAGGCTGCAGAAGGCTGGAGACTTGTTTCATCATTTGGCAATGAAGCTGATTATTCTCCTGCTTCGACTACTTCTTCAAATCAGAAAGTTCTGATATTCGAGAAATGTGTGTACAGATATAAAAGGTAATCTGTATTTGTATTTGTATTTGTATTTGTATTTGTATTTGTATCTATATCTAAATCTATATACATATCTGAATATATTTCTCATATCTCTTTTATATGGACTGAAAAGCTATA
>CACZOG010000074.1 GCA_902782715.1 uncultured Lachnospiraceae bacterium
GAGGAGATCGGCGTCGATCCTGCGTTCAGAATAGCAAATGACGGGGAAAAGATCGAGATTCAGAACGAAGCTTTTGATGAAACGATTGAAGATCTGTTCTTAGGATATGACGATGAATTTGTTGACCTGGTGGAAATGTATGCACCGAAGGGGAAATTTAATGTTTTAAAGGAACTCGTCTTTGACTTGTCAAATGCGGCTCAGAGTACCCCCTATCCGTATGAGACACTTGAAAAGTTCATTATTGAAGATGCTGGCGATATATGGAATTCAAAATTTGTAAAGTTCCTGAACGATTACGAAAGCAATTATCTTGATGCCGCACTTGAGATGTATTTACAGGCGCGGGATATGCTTTCAGAGACTCAGCTTGATAAACATCTGGAGGAAGTTAACACAAAGATATCTTTTATAAACGGTCTTAGAGAAAGCGATTTCCGTTTCAGAATGAGAGCTTTCAGGGATATTCCGAAGGTCGATCTCAGATACGGAAGAAAAGCCTTTGACGATCTTACCCTTGAGATGAAACCCGAAGTCGAGAAATTAATGAATCGCGGCAAAAAGATCCTGGAAAATCTTAAGAAGAAGATCCATACCTGCGATGAAGATTCTTTTGAGAAAAACGTAAAGGACGGCTACAAAACAAGCAACGCCCTTATTAAAACCACGCTTTCTTTTATGAAGAAATTCGATGATAAAAAGCGTGATGCGGGAATAATCGATTTTAGCGATATGGAGCATATGGCTCTCAATATTCTGATAAAAAAGGACGGCGATACATTAAAACCCACTCCCACCGCAATTCGCTACAGGGAATTCTTCGATGAAGTCATGATAGAC
This sequence comes from uncultured Lachnospiraceae bacterium, assembly GCA_902782715.1. Classification (GTDB taxonomy): domain Bacteria; phylum Bacillota; class Clostridia; order Lachnospirales; family Lachnospiraceae; genus UBA3766. Next base: position 841 of record CACZOG010000074.1, read on the forward strand.
GAATATCAGGATTCAAATGATGTTCAGGAAACGATACTCGGAATCATATCCAAACAAGATGAGCCGATCGGAAACCGTTTCATGGTAGGAGACATTAAGCAGAGTATATATGGATTCCGTCTTGCAAAGCCCGATATCTTCAGGGAAAAATGTGAGAAATATAAGGAAGATGAAACCGGACGCGATGTCAGAATAAATCTTTTACACAATTTCAGAAGCAGAAGAGAAGTCATCGATGCTGTTAATTTCATTTTTGAAAGATGCATGAAAGAAAGCGTCGGAAAAATAAATTACAACGAAAAAGAAAGACTCAATCTCGGAAATACCGATTACAAGGAAAGTACTTCAGACAATACGGCAGAGTTTCTTTATTTCCTCGAAAGCGAGAAAAGGGAAAATCCCGTCACAAGTCAGTTAAGCAATGCGGAATACGAAGCCGCGATCATTGCACAGAGGATCCTCGAATTAAAAGAAGCAAAAACGCAGGTATATGACAGATCGAAAGATTCTATGAGAGATATGGAATTTTCGGATATAGCGATCCTCTGTCGTGGTTTAAGCGGCGGGAAGGATATAGTTTTCCAGAATGTTTTGACGGCTGCAGGCATTCCCGCATATGTAATCTCCAAGACCGGATATTACGGAGCGAAGGAGGTTCAGCTGATCCTTAATCTTTTATCCGTAATAGACAACTCGCGCCAGGATCTGCCTCTTTTAGGCGTTATGCATTCTTTTATAGGCGGGTTCAGTGAGGAAGAGATCGCAAGGATCAGACTTGAGAGCAGAAAAAAAAGACTTTCGGACAGTCTGTATCAGTATCTTCTTTTAGGAGATGATGAAGATATAAAGGCGAAGATTGTAAAATTCACGGACGAACTTGAAGAATTAAAGAAGATGTCCGTATACATGTCGGCATCCGATATGCTTCGTGAGATTTATGCAAGATACGACTATACGGTTATGGTATCTTCGCTGCCGAACGGCCAGCAGCGCCTTGCAAACGTCAAGATGCTCATAGATACAGCCGAAGATTACGAACAGCAGGGCGTGGTCGGAATACATGACTTTGTAAAATTCATTGATAAGATGAAAAAACGTGAAGTCGATATGGGTGAAGCGAATACCCTTGATGAGAATGCGAATGTTGTAAAGATCATGACCATACATAAGTCAAAAGGTCTGGAGTTCCCTATATGCTTCGTGTCGAGTCTCGGAACGGAATTCAGAGCAAACAGCGATAAGATACTTTTTGATGAGGAGTATGGAATAGGCGGAGAAGCATTTGATCTTGAAAAAAGAACCAAAACCGTTTCACCTTTAAAGAATGCAATTGCGCTTAAAAAAGC
>CACZOG010000075.1 GCA_902782715.1 uncultured Lachnospiraceae bacterium
AAAAGATTTAAGAGAGCAAAAAAAGTCGAGAAATTCAGATCGCTTATGAGCTAATATAGGCTCACAAGGAGATGAGACAATGGATGAACAAAGAAAAGCCGTACGCTTAATGCAGGATTATATAAGTGAACATATCGATGAAGATATAACCATAGACGATCTTGCGGCTGTATCGGCATTTTCTCCGTGGTATGCAAGAAAGCTTTTCATCAAACATCTTGATATGACACCGGCGGTTTATATTCGGCGCCTTAAACTGTCCAGGTCAGCATTAAGACTCCGTGATGAAAACATTCAGATTCTTGACATTGCCATGAGTATGGGATTTGGAAGCGTCGACGGATATCAGCGCGCATTCAGACGTGAATTCGGCTGTAATCCAAAGGAGTTTTCCACAAGCCCGGTTCCCGTCTGGCTCTTTACTCCGAGTTTAATAATGGATAAAGAGAGGAAAGAAAGCGATATGAGTGAGATCAGAAATGTATTTATTCAGGTGATTGAAAAACCTGCACGTAAAGTTATCATTAAAAGAGGTATTAAAGCAACTGAGTATTTCAGCTACTGTGAGGAAGTAGGATGTGATGTCTGGGGACTTTTAACAAGCATCAAATCCATAAGCGGAGAACCTGTATGTCTCTGGCTTCCTGAGCATTTAAGAAAACCCGTAACGAATGAGTATGTTCAGGGTGTTGAAGTTGAGACTGACTATTCAGGAAGCATTCCCGAAGGCTTTGAAGTAATTGACCTTCCCGCCGCAACTTACCTTTTATTCAGAGGCGAACCCTTCGCTGAAGAGAATTATGTGGCTGCGATCAATGAGATCTGGGATGCCGAGAAGAAATATGATCCCGAATTCATAGGTTACGAATGGGATAAGAAGAATCCGAGGATCCAGCTTCAGCCGATCGGGGAGAGAGGGTATATCGAACTCGTTCCCGTAATAAAGAAATAGAATAAATAGGGATAAATACTACTCACAGGCGGTGTGATTTACACCGCCTTTTGTGATATAATAAGCAGATGAATAGAAATATGAGGCAGGACTGATATGATAGACAAATTAAAAAAACAGATCAATGAATATTTCGTAGGAAAAGAAGAGGTTGTGGATAATGTTTTGACATGTCTCCTTGCAGGCGGACATGTACTTATAGAGGATGTACCGGGCGTCGGTAAGACGACTCTTGTTCGCGTTCTCTCAAAATCCGTGGATATGTCTTTCGGACGAATCCAGTTTACTCCCGACACGCTTCCCGGAGATGTTACGGGCTTTTCCCTTTACAATATGAAAACCTCTGAATTCGAGTATAAAGAAGGTGCGATCATGCATCAGATAGTTCTTGCGGATGAGATAAACAGAACTTCACCCAAGACTCAGTCTGCGCTTCTTGAAGCCATGGCAGAGGGCAACGTTACTGTGGACGGCGTTCAGTACAAACTCCCCGATCCTTTTATGGTGATCGCGACTCAGAACCCTGTTGAATTCATAGGAACTTTCCCTCTTCCCGAAGCATCCATGGACAGATTCATGATGCGTCTTTCCGTCGGTTATCCTTCTGAAGAAGCAGAGATCAAGTTAGCAAAGAATCAGGTAGAAGGTCAGAAGATCGAAGATATCAAGAATATCTGTTCCGCGGAAGATATCATTAAGTTAAAAGAAGACATCACAAAGATCAAAATATCCGACAATGTCATCGCATATGCGAGAGAGATCGTCGATCTTACAAGAAACGAGCCGAGATTCGTGATCGGTGCATCACCGAGAGCCCTTTTACACATTCTTAAGGCTTCACAGGCGAGAGCTTTCATTCAGGGCAGGGAATATGTAAAGCCTGATGATATCAAGGCAGTTTCCGTCAATACGCTTCATCACAGACTCGTTCTTACTCCCGAAGCTAAGATCAGAAAAGAAGATACCGATTCAATAATCAAAGGACTTGTATTAAAAGCAAAAGTGCCGATGGAGAAATAAAAATGACATTAAACGGAGCCATCTTAATCGTATTATGGATCCTGTCGTTGGTAGCCATATCTTTTTTCGGCGGACCGGTAAGCTACGGTATATTTGCGGTCATAACTTTAATTCCGGTTGCATCGCTTTTATACTTACTGCTTGTTTTTTTGCGCTTTAAGATCTATCAGAAAATGGATGCGAGACATGTTGTCGCAAACACGGTTTCTGATTTTTATATAACTCTTCAGAATGAAGATTTCTTTACGTTCTCAGGTATTAAGATTAAGTTTTTCAGCCCTTTTTCATCGGTCGGCGGGATTGACGATTCCGCGGAATATGAACTCATGCCTCATTCGGGCATAAGCAAGGAAACTTCCCTTCTTTGTAAATACAGGGGGGAATACGAGGTCGGTGTTAAAAGCATTGTTATCACCGACTATTTCAGGATATTCCGTTTTACTTACAAGATACCCGAACCTTTCCGTGTATATGTTCATCCCCAGATCATCCAGTTAGAAGCTTTAAAGACGATCACATCCGCACAGGTAACTTCAAGGGATTCATATCGTAATCTCAGCGAGATCGATGCAACGGTAAGGGACTATATTCCGGGCGATGATATAAGAAAGATCCACTGGAAGTCTACCGCCAGAACGGGCAAGCTTTTAACAAGAAAGACAATCGGTGAAGAGAAGCAGGGCATAGGAATTGTCATGGACTGCGCAAGATACTCCGAGAATCCCGAAGAGTATCTTCCGATCGAGAACAAAATGATGGAGATCGTTATTGCGCTTACCATGTATTTTGTAAGAAACAATATCTCTATAAGATCGTATATGTATGCGCTGGGCTTATCGGATATGCCCGTTAAGAATATTGATGAATTCAACAACTTTTATTCGAATATATCCAATGTGAGGTTTGATAAAGAAAACACGGTAGATGCAATGCTCGGAGAGCTGCTTTCGGACCGTTCCGTTTTCGATAACAAACTGATGGTTTTTGTTTTGCATGAATGGAATGAAACAGTTTCAGAGGCTCTCGAT
>CACZOG010000076.1 GCA_902782715.1 uncultured Lachnospiraceae bacterium
TCTCTGGCACCCGGTAATCCGACACTCGGAGTAATGCTTCCATACGCTCCGATTCAGCTGCTTTTGTTTGATTACAACGATTCGCTCACAATGCCCGATGCACTGGTTATGACATCAGCCAATGCTTCAGGCGCACCCATATGCAGAACGGATGCAGATGCTTTAAACGAGATTTCTTCTTTTACGGATTTAATACTTTCAAACAACAGAAAAATCCGTTTAAGATGCGATGATTCCGTTACGGATTTCTTCGAAGGCAAACCCTACATGATTCGAAGATCGAGAGGCTTCGCTCCTCTTCCCGTAATGATTTCGCCAAAAGTTAAAGGAAGCGTTCTCGCGATAGGCGGCGAACTTAAGAATACATTCTGTATCGCAAAGGATTCTCTTTTATACCCGAGCGCATATATCGGGGACATGGAGGATCTTCGAAGCGTGGATGCCTTGAATGCATCGGTTAAAAGAATGGAAACTCTTCTTGAAACAGAGCCTTCTTTGGTCGTATGTGACATGCATCCTTTGTATCACACCACCGAAGTTGCAGAATCCCTCGAACTTCCCGTAGTAAAGATTCAGCACCACTATGCGCACATTTTAAGCTGCATGGCCGAAAATAATTATTTCGATGAAGTAATCGGAGTATCCTTCGACGGAACGGGCTACGGCACTGATGCATCCATCTGGGGCGGCGAGTTCTTGAAATGTACTCCTTACGGTTTTGAAAGAGTCGGCTCGATTGCGCCTTTTATCCAGTCAGGCGGTGATGCATCATCAAGAGAAGGCTGGAGAATAGCCGCTTCGATACTTCGCGATTCTTCCGCAAACGCCGAGGAACTGGTAAAAAAACTCGGCCTTTGCAGCGAAAGCGAATACAAAATGCTTTCACAGATGGCCGCTATGAATATAAACAGCGTCAAATCAACAAGCGCAGGCCGTTTGTTTGATGCCGTCAGCGCTATTTTAAACATCAGAAAACAGAGCACATTCGAAGGCGAAGCTGCTACATCACTGATGTTCGAAGCCATGAAATACGATAAGGAAACTTCGATAAACGATCGTGACTATATGTCCGATTTTTCGGACATATCCATCACTTTGGACAGCTTTCTTAATACAAACGAACTTACCGAGAGAATCGCTGAACTTTATATTAACGGTCAGGAAAAAGGAATGCTCGCATATGCTTTCCATGACATTCTCTCTACCATGACAGCTACAAAATGTTACACATTAAGCAATTCAAATAATATCAAAACAATTGCATTAAGCGGCGGTGTTTTCCAGAACACTCTTTTACTTAAATTATCCAAAGCAAAACTTGAACAATTCGGACTTAATGTTTTAACCCACTCTCTCATCCCGCCCAACGATGGCGGTATTGCGTTGGGACAGGCATTGTACGGATTGTTTAATATAAACAAATAATGCCCGGGACGGCACAAAGTGCCTGACGAGGCTGCCAAAATAAAAACATATACGGAGGATAAAATCATGTGTGTAGGTTTACCTGCAAGAGTAGTAAGCGTTAACGACGGTACAGCAATTATCGATGCAAACGGAGCAAGCAGAGATGTTCGTGCGGAACTTTTGTCCAATCTCGAACCCGGAGATTATGTTATGGTTCACGCCGGTGTTGCAATAGCAAAGATTAATTCCGACGACGAAACCGAAGGAAACGATGTACTCAGTATTTTAAACTAAAAAGGATTAACCATGAACGAAATAATTGAAAGATCACGTGAAATCATAACTTCCTATGACGGTCCCAAAGTCCGCATTATGGAAGTATGCGGAACTCATACGCATGAAATATTCAGACTCGGAATAAGAAGTCTTTTACCCGAGAATATCGACCTTATTTCAGGTCCCGGCTGCCCGGTTTGCGTAACTCCCATCGGATACATCGATGAGGCTGTTTTCCTGGCAACCGAAAAGAACTGCACCATAACCACATTCGGAGATTTAATCAAAGTTCCGGGAACGGAAATGAACCTTGCAGGCGCAAGAGCCAAAGGAGCTGATATCCGCCCCGTATACTCACCCGACGATGCGCTTAAACTTGCAATCGCCAATCCCGATCTAGACGTCGTATTCCTCGCAGTTGGCTTTGAAACGACCACTCCCTCCGCTTGTCTTGCCGTTAAAAAAGCAAAAGAACAAAACATTAAGAACTTCTCGATTCTTACCGCAAACAAATCAATGCCGAACGCTTATCTTAAGTTAAAAGGAAGCGCCGACGCATTCATTTATCCCGGACATGTAAATGCCATAACCGGAAATGCGGTATGCAAAAAGTTAAAAGAAGACGGAGTATCCGGCGTTGTTGCGGGATTTACGGCAAACGAGCTCATGACTGCTCTTGCAGTAACAATAGAACTTCTTAAAAAGGGCGAGCCTTTCTTCGTAAACTGCTACCCCAGAGTGGTAAAAGACGAAGGAAATCCCGAAGCCATAAGACTTATGGATGAAGTCATGAAACTTATCGATACGGAATGGAGAGGCCTCGGAATCATAGAGAATTCGGGAATGGAATTAAAAGAAGAATTCTCCGATTTCAACGCACGAATCAAATACAATATTCCGAAGATTCAGGGCAAGCCCAATCCCGCCTGCAGATGCGGCGAAGTATTGCAGGGTCACTGCAAACCTTCCGACTGTCCGATGTTCGGCAAAGTCTGCACTCCGCTTCACGCAGTCGGCGCATGCATGGTATCCGACGAAGGAGCATGCTCTGCATATTATCAATACGCACAAAACTGATTTAATTCCTTAAAGAAATAAAGAAAGGGTATCCAAATGGAAAACGTTATAACTCTCGCACACGGTTCGGGAAGCATTCAGACAAACGAACTGATTAACAACATTTTTAAATCCAATTTTGAAAACGAATATTTAACTGCGGATGATGCTGCTGTTCTTCCGATTGATAAAGGAAATATCGCAATGTCAACCGACGGTTTTATCGTATCTCCTTACGAATTTCCCGGCGGAAACATCGGCAAGCTTGCAATATGCGGATCCGTTAA
>CACZOG010000077.1 GCA_902782715.1 uncultured Lachnospiraceae bacterium
AAAAAAATGAAATCCGTGTTTAACACGGATTTTATTTTTTGCCATAAAAGTTATAATCTCATTCGTATATTTATCAGACAGAATAAAATATGCCCATTTTCGTTTAGGAGGGAATATGAAGAGAGCATTAATTTTTTTAACGGCTTTTATGGTAATAACAGCGGGTGCATGTACTAAAACCACGGTAGCTACTGTTACGTCTGACGATTCGGAAAACGTTTCATCCACTGTGCCTTCACCTGCGAATGAAGACGGTACAGCAGATACTGACAGTATGGATTCTTCATTGGATTTAGGTTCATTGTTCGTTCCCAATATGAGCGGAACATCAAATAATACGCAGTTACCTGCCGGAATCGAATTTTCTTATCCCGATGAACTTAAACTTACCGATACAGAGAAAGATGTAAACATGATACTCTTTAACTGTGGCGGAACGTACATGGTCTGTTATGAGAATTCATTCGGATATATAAGGCTTTACTCTTCCGTTCCTGACGGATATGAACTTGAGGATGGTGAATTTGCACTTATTACAGCGGATATCAAGAAAGCGTATGGCGGTGTGGCGGGATATATGGGAAATCCGTATATTAAGAAAATCAAAAATTTTCAAACGGTGACTTTCGAGGAACTTGTTGATACCGGCAAAATCCTTGATTACAAAAGTGATGAGTATCTTTTCAACGGAGCGAGATATTTAAGATCTGATGACGGTACACTTTATTGCATTGCAAAGGCTCCTTTTGATGATTTCAGAATTTATAAAAATGAGGTATTTCAAACAACATTTTCCACATCGTTGGAGGTTGAAAATGCAACAGGATACAAAGTTTTAAAAGACCCGGGTGTTTCGCTTGAAGAGTCGATGAATTCACGCTTCTATGTTATAAATATGGAGGGAACCTATTACTCTTACTGCGATTATGAGGGTATGAACAAATGGACTCCGATCTTAAACGAAGATTTCGGTAATGAGCCCGATAATTTCACACTTGATCCCGGTCAGACAGCTATTATAAGAACAAGGGTCGTAATAGTGAACGGCGGAGAAGGCGGTTATGTCAATGCTCCGATGTTCTGTCATCCGTATGAGGATTTTGAAATAGTTTCTTTTGATGAGCTGTCAGTGAGTATGTATGCAAAGCATTGGCAGGAAAGCAAACCTTTAGTCGGAGAATTAAGACGATTTTCCGATAATAAGGGTGAATATATTATTTTCAGACTTGATGACGGATACCATGTTTACTTCGAAGAATATGCACAAGGAAACGCTCATAGCCTGATCGGAGTTTATAAAACTTTTGAAGAGGTAGACGAGCTTCTTGGAATAAATTAAAAAGAAACTTGAATAAATCAGAAAAAAATGATATGATTTCACAGTAAATCATTACAAAGGTGGGATCAAGATATGAAGAGAATTAAAACACTTGAAACCCGCAATCTTTGTGAAAGTGCAAAGAAGGGCGGATGCGGCGAATGCCAGACTTCATGCCAGTCAGCATGCAAGACAAGCTGCGGAGTCGCAAATCAGAAGTGCGAAAACAAAGCAAAATAAGCACGTTAAACTAATACCGTCTGCAAAGACGGTATTTTTCGTTGCACAAAAAATGGAGTAAAAAATGGTTCATCAGTATAAATTAAACGGATACAATATAGTTCTCGATTCATGCTCGGGAGCGGTTCATGATGTGGATGAAGTTGCTTACGACATGATCTCGATGTTTGAAGATTCATCCAAAGAAGATATTATCAAAACTCTTTTGGAAAAATACAAAGACCGCGAAGATGTTACTTTGGAAGATCTCAATGATTGCTATTCAGATATAGTAAGTCTGAAGGAATCAGGTCAGCTTTTTACCAAAGATACTTTTGAGGATATGGCGGGAACTTTTAAGGAAAGAAGCGGAAATGTAATCAAAGCGCTTTGCCTTCATGTTGCGCATACATGCAACCTCAATTGTTCTTACTGTTTCGCCAGTCAGGGGAAATATCACGGTGACAGAGCACTTATGAGCTTTGAAGTCGGCAAAAGGGCACTTGAT
>CACZOG010000078.1 GCA_902782715.1 uncultured Lachnospiraceae bacterium
CCAGACAGCAGTTGATATCAACGTAGTTCAGGGTGAAAGACAGTTCGCAAGAGACAACAAGTCACTCGGACAGTTCAGACTTGACGGAATTCCTCCCGCAAGAAGAGGCGTTCCTCAGATCGAAGTTACATTCGATATCGATGCAAACGGTATCGTAAACGTATCAGCTAAGGATCTCGGAACAGGCAAGGAACAGCACATCACAATTACAGCAGGTTCCAACATGTCCGATGATGATATCGAAAAGGCTGTAAAAGAAGCGGCTGAGTTCGAAGCACAGGATAAGAGAAGAAAAGAAGCAATCGACGCACGTAACGATGCTGACTCAATGGTATTCCAGACAGAGAAGGCATTGAACGAAGTTGGCGATAAGATTTCCGATTCTGAGAAGACAGACCTTCAGGCTGAGATCGAAAACGTTAAGGCTATTCTTGAAAGAACAAAAGACAAAGAGATGACCGAAGACGAAGTAGGCGAGCTTAAGGCTGCTCAGGAAAAGATGATGGAAAAAGCACAGGGACTCTTCACAAAGATGTATGAGTCAATGCAGGGTGCTCAGGGAGCACAGGGTGCAGGACCTGACATGAGCCAGTTCACACAGGGTGCTTCAGACGGACCTACAGACGGTTCGGAAGCAGGTGACTTCGGCGATTTCAGAGAAGTATAAAAAAATAAGTTTTAGAATCAGACGGAGGCGGTTCGGGTATATGCCCGGACCGCTGATATCGATTAAAAAAGCGGACTGAAATATGTCCGATAAATAGGACATATACAAATATGTCCCGGAGGATATTATGGCAGATAAAAGAGACTACTACGAGATCCTCGGAGTAGATAAAAATGCAGATGAGGCTGCAATTAAAAAAGCATACAGAGCGCTTGCCAAGAAATACCATCCGGATATGAATCCCGACGATCCTTCTGCCGAAGCAAAATTCAAGGAGGCATCGGAAGCATATGCGGTATTAAGCGACCCTGACAAGAGAAGACAATACGATCAATTCGGACATGCTGCATTTGACGGCGCAGCCGGCGGCGGAGCAGGCGGATTTGACTTTAACAGCGCTGATTTCAGCGATATATTCAGTGATCTTTTTGGCTTCGGAGATTTCTTCGGAGGCGGAAGAAGAGCATCAAGAAACGGCCCTAGACGAGGCCAGGATATTGTACAGAGAGTACGTATCTCTTTTGAAGAAGCTGTATTCGGATGCGAAAAAGAAATTGAAGTTAACGTTAAGGAAGAATGTAAGACCTGTAAGGGAAGCGGAGCAAAACCCGGAACATCACCCGAGACTTGTCATGTATGTAACGGAAAAGGTCAGGTTGTTGTTACTACCAATTCATTATTCGGACAGGTACAGACGGTTCAGACATGTAGGGAATGCGGCGGTAAAGGAAAAGTCATTAAGGAAAAATGTCCCGACTGTCGCGGAACAGGTTATACGACCATTAAGAAGAAATATGCGGTTAAATTCCCTGCAGGTATAGATGACGGTCAGTTGGCATGCAGGATCCCCGGAAGAGGCGAGCCCGGTTCAAACGGCGGACCCAGAGGAGATATCCTTGTCGGTGCGGTTGTGGGAACACATTCCACATTTACAAGAGACGGTATGAATATTTACTCATCCGTATCACTTCCTTTCTCGGTTGCTGCTTTGGGCGGTGAGATCTACATCGATACCGTTGACGGTAAAGTTGTATACGATATCAAGGCAGGTACTCCTACCGATACGACACTTCGTCTTAAAGGAAAGGGCGTTCCCAACGTCAAGAATAAGGAGACCAGAGGCGACCATTACGTTAAACTGGTTGTCAAAGTTCCCGATCATCTGTCGGCGGAAGCCAAGGAAGCGCTTAAAACATTTGACTCTTTGAGCGGTGATTTCCTTAACGCAACAAAGGATGCGGCTAAAGAAGGAATCCCCAAGGAAAAGAAGAGAAAAGGATTGTTTAAATAAATCAAAAGAATAAAATTAAATGCCGGTCACCCGTCAGGGCGGTCGGCATTTTTGGTTGTGATGAATTTGGAATTATGATAAAATATCAGTGGTCTGTGCGATGGATATTTTTATTCCAAAGACAGTTTAAAAGCACAGATGCACGGAGACGATATGAACAACAGTGAAATACTCGAGTTAAGAAAAAGACTTAAATTCTGCGACGATGCTTCTTTTAAGATCGAAGCCTGCTACATCATAGGCAGCGAGAAAAGGATCCAGAGCAGAATGAATACATATTTAACCAATCTGGAAGAAAGTGACAGACATAAATATCTGGAAATACTCAAAAAGGGATTAAGCGGAGTCTTAAACAGAAATCTTTTAAATCTTTCTTTTAAAAGAAGCATGGATGGCGAGGATGCCCAGAAGTTTCTTTTAGAACTCCGTGACAGCGAGTTATCCTCAAGCGAAGTTCTTGATAAGATGTATGATAAGATAATGCAGCTTTACTCAACAGTAGGAAATTATCTGATCATATCACTTTATGATGCATATGATGTTCCCAGAGAAGGAACAGACGGCTTTTCCCAGGGCGAATCGGAGGAAGTATTCAGATACGTATATACATGCATCTGCCCCGTTAATCTTGCAAAGGCAGCGCTTTCATATCATGAAGATGAGAATGTTTTCGCTGCAAGGATAAGGGACTGGGTTGTTGAAATGCCTGATGTGGGATTCCTTTATCCCGCTTTTAACGAAAGAAGCAGCGACGTGAACGCACTTCTTTATTACTGCAAAGATCCTCTTTTGATACATCCCGAGATAATAAGCGATCTGCTCGGATGCGAAGAAGAGATGACGAGCGTTGAAGAAAACAGGATCTTTAAAAACGTGATCGAGGAAGTGATCAACGAAGTTCCCGAATACGATACTTTTGGGGTGGTTCGTTCCGTTCAGGACAATCTGACCGAAATGCTTGAGGATAAGGTATTTTCATACGAACCCACGATTGATAAAAAAGGTGCCGCAAAACTTTTAAGGGATTCCGGGATCAGGGAAGAGCATCTTCCCATCGTAGAAGAAAAGTTTGAAGAGAAACTCGGAGAGAACGGATTCCTTCATGCTGACAGGATCAAAGAAAAAGGACGCCTTGAGGTTAAGGGCGACAATGTAAAAATATCCGTTAAGCAGGAAGCATCATCACTTATTGAGATTAAGATAATAGACGGACGAAAGTGCCTTGTGGTGCCTCTCGATTCGGATATGGAAGTAAACGGGATCATTAAGAAGATCACGGCTAAACTTGAAGAGGAGGAAGAATAATGGGCGTAATGGTTATTTTGGCAGGAATACTCGGTCTGGTTGTAATAGTTGCTATAGTTGCAGCTATCGCTACCGTTGTAGCTACCGCTGCATTCATCGGCGGAGCAAGAGAAGACGAACAGGATTGATTCCCAAGGAGCTCATTAAATGATAAATAAAGAAGATTACGATGAGCCGAGATGCGTACTCTGCATGAACGAGAAAACAAGGATTCCCGTTGACAGAGTCATCGAGAAACTTGATTCGTATCTTGAGAACAAGCAGCTTGATGCGGCACTCAGTCATTTGAAATACTGGCTTGAAGAAGCCAAAGCCGGCGGCGACGAAGCCGGTGAGCTTATGGTGCTCGGCGAACTGATGGGATTTACCAGAAAGAACGGCAGTATTGATGAAGCCGTGTCTTACGCTGATAGTGCCATTGCCAAGGTTGATAGATATGGTTATGCGGACAGCATTACGGGTGCCACGACGATTTTAAATGCGGGAACCGTTTACAGGGCAAAAGGCGACTGTGTAAAAAGTGCTTCGCTTTATGAGCGTGCAGAGAAGATCTACGAAGCAAATCTTAATGCGAACGATGACAGACTCGGTGGATTATATAATAACTACGCATCATCCTTAACAGAACTCGGAGAATACGATAAGGCTCTTGATAAATATAAAAAAGCTTTAAAGATCATGAGCGGCAGAGGAGATTCCCTGCTTGAGTGTGCTATCACATATCTTAATATGGCAGATCTTTATGAGAAAAGAGACGGACTCGCTGCAGAGAAGATCATAGACGAAATGCTCGATTCGGCTTACGAACTCCTTACTGATGCGGGAGTTGAACATAACGGATATTTCGAATTCGTGGTTGATAAATGCATACCGGCATATGACCACTATGGTCAATTTATCAGAAGCCAGAATTTGAGAGAAATGATAAGATAATGATTCTTAAACGCGGTATCCGGATACCGCAAATATACTTTTAACGGCAGTAAGGTGAAAGTTATGAGAGGATTACAACTCGCAAAAGAATATTACAATATATACGGTAAAAAAATGCTGGAAGATAGTTTCTCGGACTATCTTCCTTTTATTTCCACAGGACTGGTCGGAAACGGATCCGAAGTCTTGGGCTTTGATGATGATGTCAGCAAAGATCACGATTTCGAGCCCGGGTTCTGCATTTTCATTCCGAACGAAAACGTTATCGACAGGAAGGTTGCTTTTCAGTTAGAGAGAGCCTATGCCAAACTTCCCGAGGAATTCATGGGATATAAGAAACAGAAACTCTCACCCGTCGGAGGAGCACGCCACGGAGTGATAAGACTTGAAGAATTCCTTTACGAGAAACTTGGAAGCACTGACGGTGAACTTTCGGTTTATCAATGGCTTAAGATCCCGACTCAGTATTTATGCGAGGTAACAAAGGGTGAGCTTTTCTTTGACGGAGACGGGAAGTTTACGAAGATAAGAGAGAACCTTGCGATAATGCCCAAGGACATAAGACTCAAACGCCTTGCGGGACATCTTATCTTAATGAGCCAGTCGGGTCAGTACAATTACATGAGAATGGTGGAAAGAGGAGAACTGGCGGCAGCGGGAACATGCGTTTACGAATATGTCAAAAATGCGATCGCTGCGATCTATCTTCTTAACAACGAATACATGCCTTATTACAAATGGCAGTTCAGAGGTCTTAAAAATCTTGATATTCTTTCTGAGCTTGCACTTCCTCTCGAATTTCTGATCCTTGAGAGCAACGAGAAATCTTATGTCAACGAGAAAATCGAAAGGATAGAACTGATCGCCGGAGCCATAATCGACGAATTGATGAGCCAGGGAATAACAAGTGCCATTTGCGGTGATCTCGGAAAGCATGCTTATTCGGTAAATGATTATGTAAACGACGGCAATTTACGTAATCTGAACATTCTTTCGGGAGTCGGAGAATAGTCTGTTTCGGTCAATGAAAAACATCATTATTTTATATAAAAAATAATTGACATTTATAGACAAAAATAAGTATAATCTTTCGGGATATAAAGGAAATAAAGGAGCGAATATGGGCGGATTTTTTGGTGTAACATCTAAATCAAATTGTGTTTTTGATTTATTCTTTGGTATAGATTACCATTCGCATTTAGGTACAAGACGAGGAGGTATGTGTCTTTACTCAGAGAACAAAGGGTTCGACCGCGCTATTCATAATATAGAGAATTCTCCTTTTCGAACTAAATTCGAGCGTGACTTCGAAGAGATGGAAGGTACGCTCGGAATAGGTTGTATTTCCGATAATGAGCCCCAGCCTCTTATCGTTCGTTCTCATTTGGGAACATATTCTATTACTACAGTTGGAAAAGTTAATAATATAGATGATCTAGTGAAGAAGCTCTTTCACGACGGAATGTCACATTTTCTTGAAATGAGTGGCGGAAGCATTAACCAGACAGAGTTGGTTGCTGCCATTATCAATCAGAAAGATTCCATTGTGGAGGGCTTATCTTATGTTCAGGATCTTATCGAAGGTTCGATGTCTGTTCTTCTGATGACGACCGACGGAATCTATGCTTCGAGAGACAAGCTCGGCAGAACACCCATTCATATAGGAAGAAAGCAGGGTTCACAGTGTGCATCGTTCGAAAACTTCGCATACTTACACCTTGGATACAAGGACATCAAAGATTTGGGACCGGGAGAAATCGTTTACATTACTCCTGAGAAACTTGAAGTAAAGAAAGCACCCGAGATGGCAAAGAAGGTTTGTTCTTTCCTCTGGGTTTACTACGGATATCCCACATCATGCTACGAGGATGTAAACGTAGAAGAGATGAGATATAAAAACGGCGCAAACATGGCCAAGAGAGATGATGCAAAGGTTGACATCGTAGCCGGCGTTCCCGATTCCGGAACTGCTCATGCCATCGGATATGCAAACGAGTCAGGTGCTCCTTTTGCAAGACCTTTTATCAAGTACACACCGACATGGCCCAGAAGTTTCATGCCCGTTAAGCAGAGCCAGAGAAACCTTATCGCAAAGATGAAACTGATCCCCGTTGAGCCCTTGATAAAAGACAAGTCAATGCTTCTTATCGACGACTCGATCGTAAGAGGAACACAGCTTCGCGAAACAACGGATTTCTTATTCCAGGCAGGCGCAAAGGAAGTACACGTACGTCCCGCGTGCCCTCCCATCATGTATGGCTGCAAGTATCTTAACTTCTCAAGATCCAATTCCGAAATGGATCTTATCGCAAGAAGAGTCATCTTCGAACTTGAAGACGGAAAGGTTACGGAAGAAGTATTAAAAGAATACACGAATCCCGAAACCGAAAAGTATAAAACAATGGAAGCAAAGATCTGCGAGATCATGCATTTTACATCGCTTAAATTCAACAGACTTGACGACATGATCGATGCTATCGGTCTTCCGAAATGCGATGTATGTACATACTGTTTTGACGGTATCGAGTAATAAAGAATAAAAAGTTTTAAGGATGATATAAGGAGGTCGTTATGGCAAAAAGAGAAGATATTCATAAAGTCCTGATAATCGGTTCCGGTCCGATAATAATTGGTCAGGCATGCGAGTTCGACTATTCGGGAACTCAGGCGTGCAAGGCATTAAGAAAACTCGGATATGAGATCGTGCTGGTTAACTCCAACCCCGCAACGATCATGACGGATCCCACGACAGCGGACGTAACATATATCGAGCCTCTTAACGTAGAAAGACTTACACAGATCATAGAGAAAGAACGTCCCGATGCACTGCTTCCCAACTTGGGCGGACAGTCCGGACTTAACCTCTGCTCCGAACTTGCAGAGGCAGGTGTTCTTGAAAAATACGGCGTAAAAGTAATCGGTGTTCAGGTTGATGCCATTGAAAAAGGTGAGGACAGAATCGAATTCAAGAATACGATGAATGCTCTCGGAATCGAAATGGCACGTTCACAGGTTGCTTACTCTGTAGAAGAAGGTCTTGAGATCGCAAAAGAAATCGGTTTCCCCGTAGTACTTCGTCCCGCATACACAATGGGCGGCGCAGGCGGCGGACTTGTTTATAACGTAGAAGAGTTCAAGACGGTTATGGCAAGAGGTCTTCAGGCTTCACTCGTAGGACAGGTTCTTGTAGAAGAATCGATCCTCGGCTGGGAAGAACTCGAACTTGAAGTAGTAAGAGATGCAAAAGGTAACATGATCACCGTTTGCTTCATCGAAAATATCGACCCCGTCGGAGTTCATACAGGTGATTCATTCTGTTCGGCTCCCATGCTTACGATTTCCGAAGACATCCAGAAAGTACTTCAGGAGCAGGCTTACAGAATCGTTGATTCCATCGAGGTTATCGGCGGATGTAACGTACAGTTCGCACACGATCCCGTAAGCGGAAGAATAGTAGTTATCGAGATCAACCCCAGAACATCACGTTCTTCGGCACTTGCTTCCAAAGCGACAGGTTTCCCCATCGCACTTGTTTCCGCAATGCTTGCATCCGGACTTACACTTGATGAGATCCCCTGCGGCAAATACGGCACACTCGATAAGTATTATCCCGACGGAGATTACATCGTAATCAAATTCGCACGCTGGGCATTTGAGAAATTCAAAGGCGTAGAAGACAAGCTCGGTACTCAGATGAGAGCCGTAGGCGAAGTTATGAGTATCGGTAAGACATACAAGGAAGCTTTCCAGAAAGCGATCCGTTCACTTGAGACAGGCCGTTACGGACTCGGCTTTGCAAAAGACTTCAACGAACTCACAAAGCAGGAACTCCTTGCAAGACTTGTTACCGCAACAAGCGAGAGACAGTTCGTTATGTATGAAGCATTAAGAAAAGGCGCAACTGTTGACGAACTTTTCGAACTTACCAAGATCAAGCGTTATTTCATCGAGCAGATGAAAGAACTCGTTGAGGAAGAAGAAGCACTCCTTCGCATGAAGGGCTCCGTTCCCGATGAGAAGAGCTTGAGACAGGCTAAGAA
>CACZOG010000079.1 GCA_902782715.1 uncultured Lachnospiraceae bacterium
CTTATATATGATTTTGAAAAAGAAGATCTAAACTTCGGAGAGATCGGGCGAAAACGCGAGTCGGACCATCTTCTCGGACTATAAAATGAAACAAAAAAAAGACGGATAAAACAAATTATCCGTCTTTTAATTTTGCAAAGAAAAATATGATGGATTTCCACCTGACAAAGTCTTTAAAAAGTTGACTCAAAAGCATTAAGCAAATAAAATTATGGTAAGGCTTTATTCAAAGAATCGAAAAGAGATATCTGAAGAAAGATTATGAAACGGAAAGGAGGCAGACTGACATGAGCGATATTAAGAAAACAACATATTCTTTTAATTCCAGGTCGGACGGTCTTGCCCTGTCCGTTCTTCGCTTTGAACCCGAAAATCCCGATGAGATAAAAGGAATTGTTCAGCTTGTTCACGGAATGAATGAGTACAAGGAAAGATACATTCCTTTTATGGAGTTTCTTGCCGGACAGGGATACTTGTGTGTGATTCACGATCACAGAGGACACGGTCACAGTGTCGAGAAAAAAGAGGATCTTGGCTACTGGTATAAAGGCGGATACGAAGCGCTGATAGAAGACATTCACGACATAACACTCGATATAAAAACCTATGCGCGAAACCTGACGGGAAAGACAGACTTGCAGTTCATTCTGCTCGGGCACAGCATGGGTTCGATGGCTGTAAGATGTTATCTTCAACGATATGATGATGAACTGTCCAAACTGATTGTAGTAGGATGCCCTTCCAAACAGCCGGGCATGAAATCGGGACTGGCATTAATTAAAATTGTTAAAGCCTTCAAAGGCGAAAGACATGTTTCAATGTTCATAGCCGGACTTGTCATGGGCAATTATGAGAAAAAATTTGCCAAAGAAGGACTTCCTCATTCATGGGTAAACTCCAATCCCGAAGAAGTTAAGAAATACGGCAATGACCCGTATTGCAATTATGTATTTACTCTTAACGGCTTCGAAAATCTCGTTAAACTTACGATGGAAACATATAAAAAGAGCGGATACGTAATGAACAAGCCCAATCTTCCGATACGTTTCTTCTCCGGAGCGGATGACCCCTGCGCTGTAAGCGAAAAAGCCTTCAATGCTGCCGTAGACCTTATAAAAAAACAGGGTTACACGGATGCAGAGGGCAAGCTTTACGAGGGAATGCGCCATGAAATACTTAATGAAAAGAATAAGGACATGGTATACAAAGATATCTTGGAATTTATAAAAGATACTCCGAATGCGTAACACAAAATCATAAGAAATAAAATAACAGATAAAAAACAAGAGCCTCTCTTCATTATGAAGAAAGGCTCTTTTATCTTTTATGAATAATTCGGTTTATTTATCAGTCAAATATCACATATCTTAAGTAATCAATCTTTCCTTCGGAATCAAGATGAATGTGATAATACGATGTGTATGTATCGATTCCTCCGTTCTTTTCCTTGGGAACGCAGTAGTTGTTGATTTCATCTTCTGAAGGTAAATTTTCAATGTACTTGTAGTAAGGATAATCATTTAATTCATTGACGAAATAATCCATTCCGTCTTTAACGAAATCATCGTAAATGTCGCCGCCTTCGGGAATGTGATCGTATACGAAATCATCCGAAAATTCAGCAACATAGAAGAACTGATCATCCTCAAAAGGACCTTCCGGACCGTCTATATACGAATAGCAGAAAAGCATTTTCTCGGGGGCTTCTCCCTTTGTTCCGACCAGCCAGCCTTTTACCATCAAATCCCTAAATGTGGGATTGTCTTTATTGAACTCGACGGGAGTTGAATTATAGTTATCCATCTGATAATAATGCACGCTGAGAAGATCGAAAGAACCGAACTGCGCTTCATTCCACATGGCTGATTTGAAGGAGTCGGCAACAATTACATAGAGTTTGCCATAAACTTCATCAATTGTCTGAATTCCTCTTGCGAATCCGTCGCCTTTATACGGATCTTTGTCGAATTCCGTCATTTTGCCGACAGGTTCGGGGAAGAAAAGACTTGTGTCAATGTAAGCAGAGTTTTCGACACATTTTGCTTCATAAAGAGGCTCTTCCACAGAACTTTTTGACATATCGGAACTTATTGGAATTGAAACGGTATAAGCATCTTCGACATAATCTTCCACGCCCGTGCAGAAGCAAAGGGTAAAGATTAAGCTGTCGTTTTCAATTTTCGCATCCATGGGTTCCGTAAATGCAATGTAAATGTCTTCGCCCACTTTCTCCGAAACGGGAATCGAAGCAAGGAAAACGGAATTGCCGTTCCTGAAATCCGTCTGATAGACAGCGGTGGAACAGTCATCATAGTAGTTGTAAAAATAATAGAAACAGCTGTCATCAACGCCAAGAATTCTTAAAGAATGATCTGAATAATCGTCCGTAAAAGAATTCACAAGCTGTCCGGCTTCGTAAATATCATATATAAAAGAATTTGTTTCTGAATCCAGACTTTCCGTAAGAAGATATTTTCCGTCAGCGGAAACGCAGTCAATTGTTCCTGCTCCGAAAGTCTCTTTTTCGCCGGTTGAAAGATTAACCTTGTAAAGAGGATTGGATACTTCTCCCCAGTCAAAAGACTCGGAGTATAAATATCCGTCGTAATAATAGAGTTCTCCATACCCGGTGTCCTCTTCGATAAAGACCTCTATCGTGTCGGGATCGGAAGGATCGAAGCGGCAGATCTGGTTTCCGGAACTATAATTGCAGCTGTCAACAAAATAGTCTTTGTAGGCAACCCACGGCAAAGAGTTTTCGCCATACTGTCTGAAGTAAACCTTTCCGTCGATTCCGATGAAATTGCCTCCGTTATTGTCTACATCGGGAACACTCGGAGTATTATCCGTGTTATCACCGTTATTGTCGGTATTTGCCGGATCGTTTCCCGTGTTATCCGGATTCTCAACATCCGTTCCGCCTTGGGAAATATCGGTTGTAGTGGAAGTAATGCCTGAAATGCTGGCCTGAGAGATTCCTTCATCCTTGCCCGTATCGGGGATCTTGTTTAAAGTACATCCCGATAAAAGAGTTAAAGATAAAAGGACGGACAGAACCGAAAAGATCTTTTTGTTCATAATTTTCCCCTTTTATTACGATAAAAAATGCCCGATTCACATAATTGGAACCGAACATAATTTTACAATATAAAAGACTTAAGTGTCAAAGGGGACGAATCTTTTCATGTATTGCATGAAAAAATCCGTCCTCGGGGTTAGGGGTGATAGATATATATTGGTTTTGTATTACCTGCTGAAGAATCCAACTACAACGGTGCCCGGACCCAAATGGGTTCCTATAACGCTGCCGATGCAGGTGTGTTTAAGGGTGTCGAGATGACCTTCCCAGAGGGTACGGCTGTCTTCGACATATCTTTTAAGTATCGAATCGTCAAGACCGGAGTAAGCAAGCATAACAGGTTTAGTAAAGTCAACACCCCCGGTCTTTTCGATTTCGTTAACCAAAAGATTATTGCCTTTTTTTAATCCTCTCGCCTTCCCAAGTACGATAATCTCCCCGTCCTTTATTCTTAAAACGGGTTTGATTCCAAGAACTTCTCCTGCTATTGCAGCCGTCTTGGAGATTCTGCCTCCCTTTTTCAGATATTCAAGCGTGTCCACGATGCCCATGAGACAGATTTTATCGCGCTCTTCGTCTAGTATGTTGGCAATATCCCTTGCGTTCATACCACTTTCGGCAAGTCGAAGTGCATATTCCACAAGAATTCCGGAACCGGCTGTCGCGTTTTTGCTGTCTACGACAAAGATCCGGTCTTCGTAATCCGCTGCGGCTATCAGAGCACTCTGATAAGTACCCGAAAGTGCTGAAGAGATGGTAATCACAACGGCCGTTTCGTTGTTTTTCGCAACTTCCTCGTAAAC
>CACZOG010000080.1 GCA_902782715.1 uncultured Lachnospiraceae bacterium
GCTCTTCAGAGAGCTTTTAAGATCGGATTTAATCGTGCGGCCAGGATAATGGACCAGCTTGAAGCAAAAGGTGTTGTAGGACCCGAAGAAGGTACAAAACCCCGTAAGATCATTATGGATGAATCCGAATTTACCAATATGACTCAGGATCTTTAATTTATCTTTTAAATATTCATAAAAGGAGAATGATAATGAAATCTGACATCGAGATCGCTCAAAGCGCTACAATGAAACCGATCACGGAAGTTGCAAAACTTCTTAACATCCCTGAAGACGAACTTGAATTATACGGTAAATACAAAGCTAAAATTTCAGACGAATATATCAATTCAATTCAGAATAATTCGAACGGCAAGCTTGTTCTGGTAACTGCGATAAATCCTACTCCCGCAGGAGAAGGAAAAACTACAACTACCGTAGGTCTCGGTCAGGCATTGGGACTTATGGGAAAGAAATCGGTCATCGCATTAAGAGAGCCTTCGCTCGGCCCTTGTTTCGGCATTAAGGGCGGTGCTGCAGGCGGCGGAAATGCCCAGGTTGTTCCCATGGAAGATCTGAATCTTCATTTCACGGGTGATTTCCATGCTATCACAAGCGCAAACAACCTTCTTGCAGCTTTGCTTGACAATCATATTCAGCAGGGCAATCAGCTTGGCATTGATACAAGAAGCGTTGTATGGAAAAGATGTCTTGACATGAATGACAGAGCTTTAAGAAATATAGTTGTCGGACTCGGTGCCAAAGCAGACGGCGTAGTAAGAGAAGATCATTTCGTTATAACTGTTGCTTCCGAGATCATGGCTATTCTCTGTCTTGCCGATGATATGGAAGATTTAAAGAAAAGACTTTCCAAGATAGTAGTTGCTTACAATTTTGCAGGAGATCCCGTTACCGCAGGAGATTTAGGTGCGGTCGGCTCAATG
This sequence comes from uncultured Lachnospiraceae bacterium, assembly GCA_902782715.1. GTDB lineage: Bacteria > Bacillota > Clostridia > Lachnospirales > Lachnospiraceae > UBA3766. The sequence goes on from CACZOG010000080.1 coordinate 924, forward strand.
GCAGCACTTTTAAAAGATGCATTAAAGCCCAACCTTATTCAGACTCTTGAAAATACACCCGCGATCGTTCACGGTGGTCCTTTTGCAAACATAGCTCACGGATGTAACTCTGTAAGAGCAACAAAGACTGCATTAAAACTTGCAGATTACTGTATTACCGAAGCCGGATTCGGTGCAGATCTCGGTGCAGAAAAATTCCTTGATATCAAGTGCAGAATGGCCGGACTTAAACCCGATGCGATCGTTCTGGTCGCTACGGTAAGAGCTCTTAAATATAACGGCGGAGTTAAAAAAGAAGATTTATCGACCGAGAATCTTGATGCTTTAAAGAAAGGTATCGTAAATCTCGAGAAGCATATCGAAAACCTCCAGAAATACGATGTTCCCGTTGTTGTTACTCTTAACTCATTCATTACCGATACTGAAAACGAGACCAATTTCGTTAAAGATTTCTGTATTGAAAGAGGCTGTGATTTTGCTCTTTCCGAAGTTTGGGAAAAAGGCGGAGAAGGCGGTGTTGCTTTAGCAGAAACACTTCTTAAGACTCTTGAAACAAAAGAGAGTCATTATCATCCTCTTTACAAAGATGAGTTGTCTTTGGAAGAAAAGATCGAAACCATTGCAAAAGAAATTTACGGAGCAGACGGAGTTAATTATTCTCAGAGCGCCAAGAAGCAGCTTGAGAAACTTACCAAACTCGGATTCGGCAATATGCCTGTATGCGTAGCCAAAACACAATATTCATTATCTGACGATCCCACACTTTTGGGACGTCCCGAGAATTTCAATATTGAAGTCAGAGAGTGCTATGTTTCGGCAGGTGCAGGTTTCGTAGTAGTCATAACAGGTCAGATCATGACAATGCCCGGACTTCCCAAGGCTCCCGCAGCACTTTCGATCGACGTTGTTGACGGAAAAATAACCGGACTTTTCTAAGGAGATAAAAATGGCAGAATTAATTGACGGAAAACTTATTTCATCGATCATCAAAGATGAATGTAAGGCAAGGATCGAAAAATTAAAAAGCGAAGGAAAAGAAGTTGCACTTGCTGTGATTCAGGTAGGAGACGATCCCGCAAGCAGTGTATATGTAGGAAATAAGAAAAAAGCCTGCGAATACATCGGCGCAGTTTCACTTTCCTATCATCTTGAAGAGAGTGCTACTCAGGAAGAACTTCTCGAACTTATCGATAAACTTAATTTGGATGATAAAGTAAACGGTATTCTTGTTCAGCTTCCTCTTCCGAAATCATTTGACGAAGATGAAGTTATAAGAAGGATCGATCCCGATAAGGACGTTGACGGTTTTCATCCCATCAATGTCGGAAGACTTTCAATCGGTGAAAAAGGATTTGTATCCTGTACACCCGCAGGGATCATCGAACTTTTAAAAAGAAGTAATGTTTCCATTGAAGGCAAGGAATGTGTTGTTATCGGACGAAGTAATATTGTCGGTAAACCCATGGCAATGCTTATGTTAAGAGAAAACGCAACAGTAACTGTATGTCACTCAAGAACCAAAGATTTAAGAGAAGTTACAAAGAGAGCGGATATCCTTATCGTAGCTATCGGCAAGCCTAAGATGATAGATGCTTCTTACGTAAAAGAAGGCGCAGTTGTAATCGATGTCGGAATTCACAGACCGGATCCCGACAGCAAGAAGCTTTGCGGTGATGTTGATTTTGAAAGCGTTGAGAAAATTGCTTCAAAGATCACGCCTGTTCCCGGCGGTGTTGGCCCCATGACCATAGCAATGCTTATGAATAATCTTGTAAATTCTGCAGAATAGTTATATTTTATATATAATTTGTTTTTTAGAAGGAAACGGATATGAAGTGTCCAAATTGCGGAGCACCTTTGACAGACGGTAATCTTTTCTGTGAAAAGTGCGGTGAAGAAATACATATTGTACCGGATTACGACCCCGATACCGACCTTTCGGTTGATATTGAAGGTGTTTTTGATAAAACAAGAGAACTCGATACATATGAAGTAAAAAGAAAAAAGAAAATATCCCGTAACGAAGAAGATTACGAAGACAGGAACAGACGTACATCGAAGAGGAAAATGATCGATGATGACGATTCTGACTGGGACGATGATGAAACCAATGAAGTACTGGCTATAAAAGATATCATTTTATCCCTTGTCGATTACTGGAACAAAAACATTTTCTCCAAGATCGTTATTGTTTTTACCGTTCTTCTTATCGCAGGAGTTATTACCGCGTTCGGATTTATGATAAAGAAAATATCCGACAAGCAGTCGATCGATTATCTTGTTGAACAGGCAGAATACTCATATGAAAACAAAGATTATGAGAATGCCATCGATCTTTATGAAAAAGCCATAGAAAAAGATCCCGATAACGTTAAGATAAAATATGCTATTTCCAACTGTTATATCATGGCAGGTCAGGATAAGAATGCGATATTCATTCTTCAGGAGATCGCAAACGACAATCCTGCGCTCGAAGAAGATGCTTATGAAAGAATTTTTAATATCTACTCCGAGAATGAAGATTATAACGGAATAAATGATTTTCTTTTAGGATGCAGCAATGAAACGATAGTAAACAGATTTAAGGAATATCTCTGCAAGAAACCCGAATTCAGCCTTAAACCCGGCGAATACGAAGAGGAGATGACTCTTGAACTTACAAATGATGTAAACGGTTTCATTTACTATACGCTTGACGGTTCTGAACCTGATGAAAATTCATTCCTTTATACCGAACCCATATTGCTTGCTTCGGGCGAATATGATGTTAAGGCTGTATTTGTTTCACAGCTCGGCGTTATCAGTGAAATTAACGAAGCTGAATATAATATTAAGATCAAAATACCTCTTGCTCCTCAGGTTTCGATCGAATCGGGAAGTTATAACGTACCGATCGTCATAAAAGTTGAAAGCGATATCAACTGTGAAACGTATTTTGTTGAATACAGACCCAATGTAAAAGAAGAAGACAGAGTCGATCCCGATAAAAATTCGACACTTTATGAGTATCCTCTCATAATGCCCATGGGTCCTTCTGAATTCAGATTCATTTCCTATAACGAAGAAGGAATTCCGAGTACGGTCATTACCAGAAAATATAATATAACCATTCCCGATGCTACGGTAAGCAAGGAAGAAGCAGCGAATATCGCTACGGTTTACAGATATTCACTCGGTGGAATGCAGGATACCGACGGTAATGTTTCTACTGCAAAAGGTCGTTTTGAATTCATTATCGAAGATGCGGTTAATATTAAAAATACGATCTATTATGTGATCAATGAATATTATGTTGATTACGCAAACGGTAATAAACGAACTCTGACAGGTTTAAAATTCGCAGTAAACATAAATGATTCCAATGATTACGGCACTTTGGAACTCAATGCAAAAGGCGATTATTATATTATTAAAGAAAGAAGTGTAAATTCCGAATACTAGGGATTTACGGAAAGGTAAAACGATGTACTCAATTTTAGAAGCCAAAGAACTTACGGATTCGATATATGAATTCGTGGTTGAAGCTCCCAATGTTTCAGCCAATTGTCAACCCGGACAATTCGTAATTGTCCGTACAAACGAAGAAGCCGAAAGAATCCCTTTAACGATCTGTGATTACGACAGGGAAAAAGGAACAGTAACTATCGTTGTTCAGATCATCGGTGCGGGAACTTACTACATGAAAGATCTTAAAGCCGGCGATGCGTTCTGCGATTTTGTCGGACCTTTGGGAAGACCTTCCGAATTGATCGATACTCCGATCGATGAATTAAAGAAGATGAAGATTTTATTTGTGGCAGGCGGATTGGGTACCGCTCCCGTTTATCCCCAGGTAAAATGGCTTCATGAGCACGGTGTTGATGCTGACGTTATCGTCGGTGCCAAGACAAAGAGCCTTCTTATCATGGAAGAAGAAATGAAAGCTGTTTCAGGAAACCTTTATATAACCACCGATGACGGAAGTTATCAAAGAAGCGGTATGGTTACAAAGGTTATCGAAGATCTTTATGCAGAAGGCAAGGAATATGATCTCTGCGTAACCATCGGTCCCATGATCATGATGAAATTCGTTTGTCTCCTTACCAAGAAATTCAATCTTAAGACTATCGTTTCCATGAACCCCATTATGGTAGACGGAACCGGTATGTGCGGTGCATGCCGTCTTACGGTAGGAGACAGTGTAAAATTTGCATGTGTTGACGGTCCTGAATTTGACGGTCATCTCGTTAATTTCGACGAAGCCATGAAGAGACAGCAGATTTATAAAACCGCTGAAGGAAGAGCATATCTTAAAGCTAAAGAAGGCGATACGCACCATGGCGGATGCGGACATTGCGGAGGTGACAAATAATGGATGTATTAAAGAAAGTACCTGTAAGAGAACAGGATGCTCAGGAAAGAGCACATAATTTTGAAGAAGTTTGTTTAGGTTATAACAAAGAAGAAGCAATGGCTGAAGCATCCAGATGTCTTAACTGCAAAAATGCTCAGTGTGTTAAAGGATGCCCTGTTTCAATCTCAATTCCAGATTTCATAAAAGAAGTCAAGGAAGGAAATTTTGAAGAAGCATACAACGTTATTGCTCAGTCCTCATCTCTTCCCGCTGTCTGCGGACGTGTTTGTCCTCAGGAAAGCCAGTGTGAAGGCAAATGTATCAGAGGTATCAAAGGCGAAGCAATCTCAATCGGTAAACTTGAAAGATTTGTTGCCGACTGGGCTTTTGAAAATAATATCAAACCTTCAGTTAAGGCTGAAAAGAAAGGCAAGAAAGTTGCTGTTATCGGTTCAGGCCCTTCCGGTTTATCCTGTGCCGGCGACCTTGCAAAGATGGGTTATGACGTAACGGTATTCGAAGCGCTTCATGAACTCGGCGGCGTACTGGTTTACGGTATTCCCGAATTCAGACTTCCCAAAGAAAAGGTTGTTAAGAAAGAGATCGAGAACGTAAAGGCTCTTGGTGTTAAATTTGAGAAAAATACGATCATCGGTAAATCATTTACCATTGATGAATTAATGGATAAGTACGGTTTTGAAGCCGTTTATATCGGATCGGGTGCAGGACTTCCCAAATTCATGGGTATTCCCGGAGAAAATGCCAACGGAGTTTTCTCCGCTAACGAATATCTTACACGTTCGAACCTCATGAAAGCTTTCAGAGAATCCGAAACACCGATTATGGTAGGTAAGAAAGTTGTTGTAGTAGGCGGCGGTAATGTTGCAATGGATGCTGCAAGAACTGCATTAAGACTCGGAAGTGAAGTTCATGTTGTGTACAGAAGAAGCGAAGAAGAACTTCCCGCAAGAGTTGAAGAAGTTCATCACGCAAAAGAAGAAGGAATCATCTTCAATCTTTTGACCAATCCTACGGAAATCCTTTCCGATGAAAACGGATGGGTCAGAGGTATCCGCTGCATTAAGATGGAACTCGGCGAGCCCGACGAAAGCGGAAGAAGAAGTCCCGTTGAAATTCCCGGTTCGGAATTCGAGATCGAATGTGACGTTGTTATCATGTCACTCGGAACTTCACCCAATCCTTTGATCTCTTCGACAACCAAGGGATTGGAGATCAACAGAAGAAAATGTATCGTAACGGATGAAACGACAGGTCAGACCTCCAAAGAAGGCGTATTCGCCGGCGGAGATGCCGTTACGGGTGCTGCTACCGTTATTCTTGCAATGGGCGCAGGTCGTGCCGCTGCAAAGGGAATTGACGAATTTCTTTCATCGAAAGGAAACTAAAAATGCCTTTTTGTCCTAAATGTAAAACAGAATACAGAGACGGTTTTACGATCTGCGCTGATTGTAAAATCCCTCTGGTCAGCTCTCTTGAAAAAGCTGATCTAAGTGAAATAAGCGAAAGTTCGTATTCGGTAGACGAAGAAGTGTTCCCAGATTCCGCACTTTCCGAAGCAGTTACCGTATCCGAAAAGGATTTCAGTAACTTAAAGCTCGTATCCGACGAAGACGAGGAAGAAGAAACTCTCGATTTAAGTCATGATGATGGGCCTACCGAAGAAGAAGCGGAAAAGATAAAAGCCGAAGCTGTAAGAAGAATCGCTTACAAACCTTCCAAGGAATATGTTTCCAAGGATGAAAAAGCTTCAGAACTTTTATCGTCGGGATTTATGCTTACGATCCTCGGTGTACTCGGATGTACATTTATTGTACTTTTAATGCTCGGAGTATTTCCTTTTAAGGTAAGAGGACTGGTAAGTTATATCATTGACGGTATTTTGTGCCTTTTCTTTGCTTCATTCATTTACTTCGGAATCAACAGTTTCTTCAGATATTCCAAAGTCAAGAAGGAAGCATCTGCAGAAAGTGAAGAGAATAAGGAATTTGAAGAATGGTTCAGAAATAAGTTCACCAAAGAGTTTGTCGACAGCGACCTTGCGATCACCGAAGACGAACAGAACAATTATTTCTTAAGAAATGCCAAGATCAGATACTTTATCGCACAGGAATATCCCGATATGGATGAAGATTACCTTGATTCTTTTATCGATAAAGTTTATGAGGAAATCTTTGAATGAATATAAGTATTGTCTGCGTCGGAAAGATCAAGGAAAAGTATTTTCGCGATGCTGTGGATGAGTATGTAAAAAGACTCTCAAAATTCGCTAAAATCTCTGTTTTCGAAGTCGATGACGAAGAAACACCTGCAAATGCAAGTGCCAAGGAAGAAGAAATCATAAAAGATAAAGAAGCAGAGAGGATAATCAAGAAAATACCTTCGAATTCTTATCTTATCACTCTTGAGATTGACGGCAGAAAATACGATTCTGTTTCTTTTGCAAAAAGGATCAATTCGCTTTGCGTAAAAGGAAACAGCAGTCTTTGTTTTGTTATCGGTGGATCCCTGGGGCTTTCCGATAAGATTAAGAAAATGTCGGATGAAAAGATATCGTTTTCAGATATGACTTTTCCTCACCAGTTAATGAGAGTCATTTTATCCGAACAGATTTACAGAGCTTTTAAGATAATCAATAACGAACCTTATCATAAATAAGGGAAAGAACGAGAAATGTCAGACAAAAAGAAAATTGCCAAAGGTCTGGTGGTTCAGGGTTCTATACTTGCAATTGCAGGAATACTCTGCAGAGTGATCGGCATTGCAAGAAGGATTCCTTTGACCAATATCATAGGCGATACGGGAAACGGCTATTATGCCGGAGCTTACGAATTTTATTCGATAATCCTTATTTTATCGTCATACAGTTTACCTTCGGCTGTAAGTAAATTAATTGCACAGAGGCAGAGCAGAGGGCAGTATAAAAAGATGCAGAAAGTATTCAAAGGCGCTCTGCTTTTTGCAGTTATATCGGGAGGCTTTTTCAGCCTTATTGTTTTTATATTTGCAGACTTTTTTGCCACAACTGTAATGGGCGAACCCATGAGTACCATGGCTTTGAGAGTTCTGGCTCCTACCATATTTGTAGTTGCTTTAATGGCTGTATTCAGAGGCTATTTTCAGGGACTCGGAGTAATGCATTTTACCGCGTTATCCCAGTTATTCGAACAGATAATACTTGTTATCGTTTCACTTATATGTGCCAAATTCCTTTTCGGAGTCGGTGAAAAATGCGGCAATCTTATGATGAATGCCAATTATGCACCGTCTTTGGGTGCTGCGGGTGCTACAATAGGCTGCGGTGTCGGTGCTCTCGCAGGTCTTTGTCTGATGCTTTACTTTTACATGCATAACAAGAATGCGATAGAAAAGCGTATTATTGCCGATACTTCAAAGAATAAAGATACTTTTATTGATGTTCTCATCCTTATCATCAGAACTGCGATCCCTATGATCCTCTGTTCGGTAATGTACAATATCTGCGGAGTTGTGGATCAGTCAGTTTATAACCATCATATGATAAGGATCGGAGAAGAGGATTTAAAATCATTTTACTGGGGTGTTTATTCGGGCAAGTTTAAACTTATGATCACGCTTCCGATCGCACTTGCAAATGCCATGTGTTCGGCGATCATACCTTCTTTGACAGGCAGTATCGAAAATAAGGATTATGTATCTGCAAGAAGTAAAATGGCGACAGTCATACGTGTAACGATGATCATTTCCATTCCATCGGCATTCGGACTTGCTATCTTAGGAAAACCCATAATTTCGTTACTTTTTAACGGTGAGATAGATCTTGCGGCGATTATGCTTTTATACGGTTCGATAAGCGTTATATTCTTTTCATTATCAACGCTCGGCAACGGTATTTTACAGGGCCTTAACAAGTTAAAAACACCGGTTTTGAATTCGCTTATAGCATTTGTGCTTCATTTCCTTTCACTTTTACTTATGCTTAAAGTTTTCAAAATGGGAATTCATTCCGTTGTAGTTGCCAACTGTCTTTTCGCAGTATTTGTATCTGTACTTAACCATCTGGCGATCTACAGGACTATCGGATATAAACAGGAACTTAAACAGACATTTATTATTCCTTTGATCTCAAGCTCGATAATGGGACTCATCGTATTTGCGTTTTATATGATCTTCTCGAGGATCATCCCGTATCAGGCTGCTTTATTTATTGATATTGCACTGGCTGTTGTAGTTTATTTCACGGCCCTGACACTGCTTAAAGGAATAAATGAATATGACTTGTCGTTAATTCCGTTCGGCTCGAAAATATACAGGGTTTTAAGAAAGATCGGAATATATAAAGACGAAGAATAAAAGAATGATAAAGATTGAATCCGTTAAAATAAGTGCAAAAAAGAAGACAGATCTGAAAGAATCCCTTATTAAAAAATATGGCGTAAGGAGTGAGATCAAAGATTTCCGTATTCTTAAGAAATCACTTGATGCAAGAAAAAAATCGGATATCAATTTCATTTATTCTTTCGGTTTAAAGCTTGACGATAAAGAAGAACGATTTCTTTTAAAGAAATATAACAATATAACTGAGTTGATCGAAAAACCATATAAGGTTCCTTTTAATAATTCTTCCGAGAGCTCAAATAATGTTGTTGTCGGAATGGGACCTGCGGGGTTATTCAGTGCGTATGTGCTTTCCGAAGCCGGAATGAACGTAACTGTCATAGACCGCGGAAGGAAAGTAGAAGACAGGATCGAAGACGTAGAAAACTTCTGGAATAATGAGATCCTTGATTCTGAATCAAATGTTCAGTTCGGCGAAGGCGGTGCCGGAACTTTTTCGGACGGAAAACTTAATACGGGAATCAAAGACAAAGAAGGAAGAATTGATTTTATCCTTCGGACATTTGTTAAATTCGGAGCGCATGAGGACATCTTATACGATTCCAAGCCTCATATCGGAACCGATGTTTTAAGAGAAGTTATAAAGAATTTAAGATCATATCTTGAAGAAAAAGGTGTTAAATTCTTCTTTTCAACAAAGTTTATTTCTTTCGAGAGCAAAGACGGTGAAGTAACTTCCCTGAAAGTTGCAGATCTCGAAAATAACACAGAGTATTCGATGGAATGCGATAATCTTATCCTTGCGATAGGTCACAGTGCAAGAGATACGTTCGAGTACTTAAACGGAAGATTGAATATGACACCCAAAGCATTTGCAATGGGCTTCAGGGTCATTCATAAACAGGCGTTTATAGACGCTGCACAGTACGGTGATGATTACCGGGATCTATACGAAGAACTCGATCCGTCGCCATATAAATTAACTTATAATTCCAAAGAACGAGGAGTGTATTCTTTCTGCATGTGCCCCGGAGGTTATGTAGTTAATGCCTCAAGCGAAAAAGGCCGGCTTTGTGTTAACGGAATGAGTGATCACAAGAGAGATTCCGGATTTGCAAATTCGGCAATCATCGTTCAGATAAAAGAAGACGATCTTAAAAAAGATGATGTCTTTTACGGAATGAATCTTCAGCGGGTAGTTGAAGAAAATGCATATAAAACAGGAAACGGACTTATTCCGATATGTACCTTTAAAGAATTTGTTGAATCGTTTGGTCATCATAGCGGTTTATCATTTGACGAAGAATTCGATTGCGAAAATGCTTTTAAGGGAAAATTCATAAAAGCAGATTTAAAAGATATTTTTCCTGATTTTATAGCGGAGTCTTTTATCGAAGGGATGCTTGATTTTGAAAAGAAAATAAAAGGATTTGCAAAAAGTAATCCTGTAATCGCCGCTGTCGAAGCGAGAAGTTCATCACCTGTTAAGATAATTAGAGATGATACGCTTCAAAGTAATATTAAGGGCATTTACCCATGCGGAGAAGGTGCAGGATACGCAGGCGGAATAATATCAGCGGCAGTAGACGGAATCAAATGTGCCGAGAGGATCATAGTATCATAAAGATCATTTGTATGTTTAATATATTTAGAAATATTTTTCAGAGGTCATAAAAATGAATTACAGAGATGCGATTAAAGATAAAAAAAGAGTTGTTGTAAAGATCGGTTCTTCGAGCCTTACACATCCCGAAACAGGCGGAATTGATTATACGAGACTTGAAACACTCGTCAGGGAACTCTGCAACATCCGTAACAGCGGAAAAGATGTTGTTCTGGTTTCTTCGGGAGCTATTTCCGTTGGTAAAAGAGCAGTTCACATTAAGGATGCTAAACAGGATATTGCGACAAAACAGGCCTGTGCGGCTATCGGTCAGTCCAGACTTATGATGGTATATCAGAAGATCTTTGCGGAATACAATCAGGTATGTGCTCAGGTTCTTATGACTAAGGATACGATCACAAATGACGTAAGCAGAAAGAATGCTCACAATACATTCCAGAAACTCCTTGAACTCGGAGTTATACCTATCGTTAATGAAAACGATAC
>CACZOG010000081.1 GCA_902782715.1 uncultured Lachnospiraceae bacterium
AGGAGCTAAAAGAGCTGACGGTCAGTTTGTTAAGGCCGGCAATATCTTATATAGACAGCGCGGTACCAAGATCCATCCCGGATTAAATGTTGGTATCGGCGGAGACGATACATTATATGCCAAAGTTGACGGAGTATTACGTTTCGAGCGTAAAGGCCGCGACAAGAAGCAGGCAAGTGTATATCCTGTAGAAGAACAGTAATTAAAACAACGCCTCAAGGTCAACTTGGGGCGTTTATTTTCGTAAAGATAAGTATTTTATAAGAGGAAACATTAATGTTTGCTGACAGAGCACAAATATACATAAGAAGCGGTAAAGGCGGTGACGGACACGTTTCTTTCAGAAGAGAGAAATATGTTCCTGACGGCGGTCCTGACGGCGGTGACGGCGGTGACGGCGGAAGCGTCTTTTTTGTCGTTGACGAAGGAATGAATACTCTTTCTGATTATCGTCACATAAGAAAATATAAAGCAGGTGACGGTGAAGACGGCGGAAAAAGAAACTGTCGCGGTAAAAACGGTGAAGATATCTATTTAAAGGTTCCCAAGGGTACAGTAATAAAGGAACTTACTTCAGGTAAAGTCATAGCCGATATGTCAGGGGATAATAAGGAATACCGCATATTAAAAGGCGGAAGAGGCGGTAACGGCAACCAGCATTATGCTACAAGTACAATGCAGGCTCCCAAATACGCACAGCCCGGACAGCCTGCCAGAGAACTTAATCTTTTCCTTGAATTAAAGGTTATTGCAGATGTAGGTCTTATAGGTTTCCCTAATGTCGGAAAATCCACATTATTATCAAGCTGTTCGAACGCAAAACCTGAGATTGCCAATTATCATTTCACAACGCTTTCGCCTCATTTAGGTGTTGTGGATCTGTCCGGCGGTTCATCTTTTGTAATGGCTGATATACCCGGTATTATCGAAGGTGCAAGCGAAGGCGTCGGTCTTGGATTTGACTTCTTAAGACATATCGAGCGAACGAAAGTATTCATTCATGTTGTTGATGCTTCCGGTTCGGAAGGAAGAGATCCAATTGAAGATATCGAGACTATACATAATGAATTAAAGAAATATAATCCCGAGCTTTTAAAGAGACCTATCATCATTGCGGCAAATAAGATCGATATCATATCCGATGAACCCGTAGATATAAAAGATGACGGTGAATTCGTTTATTCCGAAGGTTATTACAATGTTCAGAGGATCAAGGATAAATATGAACCTTTGGGATTTAAAGTATTTCCGATAAGTTCTTATACAAAGCAGGGTGTTAACGAATTGCTTTACCATGTTTCATCGGTTCTTGATACTTTAGATAAGACTCCTGTTGTATTTGAACAGGAATACGATCCCGAAGTTAACTTCCCCGTATCGGATGAGCCTTACACAGTTTCATTCGATCACTCAGAGAATGAGTATGTGGTTGAAGGACCCAGGATCGAGAAGATGCTCGGCTATACGAATCTTGACAGTGAAAAAGGTTTCGCATTCTTCCAGAATTTCCTTAAGGATAACGGAATCCTTGATGAACTTGAGGCTCTTGGCATTAAAGAAGGCGATACGGTTAGAATTTACGGATTCTCATTTGAGTATTTAAAATAGTTATTTTAGAAATCATACATGTTATATATAAGAGAACAAGTTTATTTTACAAACAGAAAGGTAAAATCATGACAAGCAAACAGCGTGCTTATTTAAAATCACTTGCCAATAATCTCGATCCTTTGTTTATGGTCGGTAAATCAAGCATTACGCCTGATTTTGTTGAAGCTGTAAATGAATCTTTTAATACACATGAATTGATAAAATTAAGCGTTTTAAAGAACTGTCCCGATGATCCTAAGGAACTTGGGATCACGATTTCGGAAAGAACCAATTCAGAACTCGTTCAGGTTATCGGCAAAAAATTCATTTTATATAAACCTTTTAAGGATAACCCTGTTATAATATTACCTAAGGATAAGAAACAGGTTTAAAGATACACATGAAGATTTGTTTATTTGGCGGAACTTTTGATCCGATACACAAAGGACATATTCATATTGCAAAAAATGCCTTATCCGAGTTTAAGCTCGATAAGGTTATTTTTGTGCCCACAGGCAACTCTTACATGAAAAAGGACGTATCACCCGCAATTCATCGTTTAAACATGCTTAAGATCGCTTTAAAAGACTTTCCAGAGTTTGAGATAAGTGATATAGAGATCAAGCGTGAAGGATATACTTATACCAGGGATACGATAAAAGAGATAAAAGAAATCTATCCGGATGCCGAGATCTATTTTCTTATAGGAACAGATACGCTTTTTATGATAGAAAAATGGGTTGAGCCCGAATATCTTTTCAATAATCTGATATTCATAGTTGCTGACAGAAAAGATAAAAATTCAAAAGAAAAAGCCAAAGAATTAAAAGATAAATTTAATGCCGACATCAGATTTTCAAACTGTGATTTTTATGATATTTCTTCAAGCGATATAAGAAGTAAGATAAGAGAACTTGGTTATTCGGAATTTGCGTTTGAGATGAAGAAAGCTTCTGAATGCAAGGAAGATAATGAAAATGCTTCATTTTCCTATGGATATGTAATCGAATCAGTTTTCGATTATATAAAGGATAATCATCTTTATATAGATTTAAGCGATGCTGAAATGATCACACTTCTTTCTAAAGATCTTAAAGAATCAAGACTCATTCATACTCTTGGAGTCATGGATGAAGCATCGGTTCTGGCTAAAGTTTATAATGCCGACATAAAGAAAGTTTCTCTGGCTGCATTGCTTCACGATTGTGCCAAATACATGCCAATGGATGAAAGCATAGAAATCTGTGAGCGTAATTTCGTTAAATTAAATGACCTTGAAAGAAAGAAATCATCACTTCTTCATTCCAAAGCCGGAGCTTGTCTTGCTTATGAGAAATACGGAATAAAAGATAAGGAAATCCTTGACGCTATCAGTTACCATACAACAGGAAGACCTGATATGAGCATTATCGAGAAGATAATATTCATTTCCGATGCAATTGAGCCAAACAGGGATTATTCCGAAAAGCTTCCTATGTATCGAATGATAGCAAATGTGGACATCGATCTGGTCTGCATGAATATTTTAAAAGACACTTTGGATCATCTGAATTCCATGGAAGAAAAACAGGAAATTGATATTAAAACAATAGAAACATATGAGTATTATAAAACTCTGATTTCTGACAGAGATAAGAAAAAATAAAATGTGCAAAAATATTTGCACATTTTTTTATTTAAATGTATACAAAAGAAGGACAAAGTGTTAAAATTCAAATAGACACATGGTGGACAATTAAATAGGAGGAGAAGAGATGTTAGCCGGCAAAAGCATTTACGAGTTATTTCTTGACATGGGGCTGCCTGTTATCGGCGTTTCGATTTTGGTATTTATGGGTTTGATTTCCCTTACGATCAATTACATTTATCCCAAATTCGTTAAATCCCGTGGAAAGAAGCAGTCAAGGGGAATTACCGGAAAGTCTGAAAACATCAATTCAAATCAAAACAAGATAGCTTAAATAAAAAAGCCGCATTTAATGCGGTTTTTTTATTATGAATCTTATTGTTCGGTTTAATAATACTTTTATAAAGCAATTGATTTTTTAAGCAGGATCATTTACACAATCTGAATACACCGAAGACTTTGCCGAGGATCTCAATATTTCCGTTAACTATAATGGGCTCCATTGTATCGTTCTCAGGTCTTAATTCAATGTGATCTTTATATTTATAGAAAGTCTTTATTGTGGCTGAATCTTCTAAAAGAGCTACAACCGTATCACCGTTTGAAGCTGTATTGCACTGCTTTACGAAGACATAATCTCCGTCAAAGATACCGACATTGATCATACTGTCTCCTTTGGCCATTAATACAAACACTTCTTCATTAGGAAGCATTTCTACGGGAAGAGGGAAGTATCCGTCGATGTTCTGCTGTGCGAGAATGGGTTCACCGCAGGCAACCTGACCTACAATGGGTACAGATGCGGTTTCGCTTCTGATCTGGTTAAAAGAATCATCCATTATCTCGATGCAGCGGGGCTTTGCAGGATCTCTTTTAATTAGATCATTGGCTTCAAGCTTGTTTAAATGTGCGAATATGCTGCTTGTGGAAGATAATCCCGTAAACTTACACATTTCACGAACAGTGGGCGGAAAGCCCTTCTTCATTATATTTTCCTTGATATACTCAAGTAATTCATAATCGGTCTTGGTGAGTTTATTCTTTTCTCTGGACATTTTTTATCTCCATATGTGTATTTAGTATAAAACGAACATACTTTCTGATTTATTCTACCATATACTGTATCAAATAGCAAACATATTTTCGATTTATGATCGTTATTTATTTAAGAAGTATATAAATTAAGATCAGATCGCTTTGAATCTTCAGATATTTTATAAGATCATTCTTGGTTATTATCAGGTTTTGTATTTGCGTTTAGATCTTCATCTTCACGAAGCTTGAAATTCATTATGGCTTTACGTCTGGTATCGTCGGATATTGATGCATAATGTTTTCTTGTTGTGTTAACGTCTTTATGTCCGAGGAAATCGGCTACAAGATAAATATCATTTGTTTCGCGATAAAGGTTGGTACCGAATGTACTTCTTAACTTATGAGGCGTTATATGCTTTAGCGTGCTTAATTTTGAAGTGTATTTCGAAACCATATTCTCCATGGCTCTGACAGACATTCTCCTGTTCTGCATGCTTAAAAAGAGTGCATCTTCATGGCCTTCCATCGGAATTATCGTTTTTCTTAATTCAAGATAGTTTGCCAGAGCGTCACAAACTTCGTCTCCGAAATAGATAATGCCTTCCTTACCGCCTTTTCTTTTGACTTTAAATCTGAAATCGTTTAAGTCGATATCGGAAATATTAAGACCTACGCACTCCGAAACACGGATTCCGGTTCCGAGCATTACGGTAAGAATCGTAAAATCTCTGGTTGAATTCCTGTCAAAAAATCTCTGTTCGCCTTTGGTAAGCTTTGCTCCGTTTTCAACAAGATCGAGCAGATCCACCACCTCATTTATATCAAGACGTATGATCTCTTTTTCATGAAGCTTGGGCATCGGAACTTTGGCTGCAGGATTTGTTTTAATTAATTCATTAACGAAATAATACTGATAAAAGCTCTTTAAAGAAGCCAGTTTCCTTGCTTTGCCTCGTTCATCGTTCTGATAAACTTTTCCGTCTTTTTCATAATACGAAAGATATTCAAGATAATATAGAATATCGTTTCTGGTTATTTCATCAAGAATTTCTACCTTGTACTGCGTTATGGGGCAGTTACTGAATCTTTCATCCGTATTATCATGAATATATTCAAAAAACACTATAAGATCGTAAGCGTAAGCTATCTTGGTCCTTGAAGATATTACATCGTTTTTACCTATAAAATATTCACGCGAAAACTGAGGGAGTTTCTTTTGAAGTTCCCTTAACTTGATTATATTGTTCGCTTTAATCGTTTCATGATAATTCATCTTGTTAGAATCCATATTCTCACCTTATCCGGATATTCTCCAGCCTTTTATATCAGAATTTTGAATGGCGGTAAAGATTCTTTCCCTGACTCCCGGAGCATCGTCGTTTATGGATTTTAAAAGATCTTTAACATACTGTCTTTTAGTCAATCCGTCAACGGGGCAGGGTGATTTTAGAACAGGAATATCATTTGCTTTCGTAAAGCCAATAACATCAGCCTCTTTCATGTAGATAAAAGGTCTTATAACCGTCACATCGCTTCTGTCCAAATAAGTCACGGGAGAGAAGGTGTTCTGTCTGCCTTCATATATAAGTGACATCATATACGTTTCAACAACATCGTCCTGATGATGTGCATATGCGATCTTTTTGCAGTTTTTGGTTTTGATGAAATCATTCATTGCGCCTTTACGCATTTTAGCGCATAAAGAACAGGGATTTTCTTCTTTTCTTTCATCAAAAACGATCTCTGCGATATTTGAATCCACTATATAATATTCAACGTCAAGTTCTTCGCACAATTCCTTTATCTTGGTAAAATCGACGTTTTTAAAACCCAGATCGCATGTAACGGCGATGAGAGAGTAGTGTTTGGGGTAAAATCTTCGCATATTAGCAAGAGAATAAAGCAATGCGAGAGAATCTTTGCCTCCGGAGATCCCGACTGCTATAACGTCATTTTCTTCGATCATGGAGTAGTCGTCCAAAGCTTTTCTCGTTTTGGACATTAT